>CAYNVC010000066.1:0-10416 GCA_964400615.1 uncultured Anaerolineales bacterium
GAGGAACTGCACGCTGACCCAGAAACGGCCCCAATCCCCGTCATCATTCTCACGGCCAGGAACGTGACCGCAGAAGAGCGCCGCTTTCTCGACGAACACATTCGCGCGTTGATGGACAAGGCCACCCTGACCCCCCAATCGTTGTTGGCAGAGTTGCGCCGGATGAATGCAAGTGTCTGACCTGTTACTCGCCTCCCAATCCCCGCGCCGCCGCGAACTGCTGGCCCTGCTGAATTTGCCGTTCGAGGTGGCGGCGGCGGACATAGTGGAAACCCCTCAGCCTGGCGAACCGCCGCACGAGCTGGTCGCCCGGCTGAGCCGCACCAAAGCCATCTCTGTGGACGCTTCCCCCGGCACGCTCATAGTCGCCTGCGATACCCTGGTCGCGCTGGACGGTGCACTGCTGGGCAAACCCGGTGACGCGGACGGCGCGGTGGCGATGTTGCTTCGCCTGCGCGACCGCTCGCACACCGTCTACAGCGGCGTCACCCTGCTGGATAACAGTGCCGGGCGCACGCTGACCGAGGTGATCGAAACCCAGGTCACTATGCGTCCCTACAGCGACGCCGAAATCGGCGCCTACGTTGCCAGCGGCGACCCGCTGGACAAGGCCGGAGCTTATGCCATCCAGCACGCCGGATTCCACCCCGTCGCCGCGTTGCGGGGTTGTTACGCCAACGTGATGGGCCTGCCGCTCTGCCGCCTCGCCCTCCTGCTGCGGGCCTGGGGGGTGGAGCCGCCCGGCGACGTTCCAGCCGCCTGCCAGGCTTACACCGGCCACCATTGCACGATCTACCAATCCATCCTGAACGAACGATGATGACAAACACCAGTTCGCAAAAAGAGAAAGAAACCGGGTTTTTTCCGAAAAACCCGGTTTCTCCCCACAGAGCGATTGATCTACTGAGACCGTTTTTGCTTCTCCTCTTTCTGACCAGTTGCGCCTCCGGCTCCGCCACGGTCCAGCCCACCGCGCTCCCGCCCGTCCAGCCGACCGCTCCGCCAACCCCCGTCCCGCCCTCTCCCGCCGTGACCGCTGCCGCTTACCTGGCTGCCTGGGAAGCAGGCGATTATGCCGCCATGTACGCCCGTCTCTCACCGGCCAGCCAGGAGGCCATTGACCCCGAAACATTTACCCAACGCCACCAGAGCGTGCTCGCCAACGCCGCCGTCCTCACAGTCACCGCCCGGCTCCAATCCGCCCTGTGGGAGGGCGACCGCGCCAGCGTCGCTTATCAGGTGGAGCTGGATACCGCGCTGGTAGGCGCACTGATCACCGACACGCTGATGTCGCTCAGCCTGCACCAGGACCAGTGGCGGGTGGATTGGGACGCGGGCATGATCTGGCCGCAACTGACGGGCGGCCATTACTTCCGGCTCGATTACGCTATCCCCGTCAGGGCCAACATCTACGACCGGAACGGGCTGGCCCTGGCGAAGGAGGACGTCATCGTCACAGTCGGCGTCATCCCCGGTCAAATCGAGGACGAGAGCGCGCTCTTGAGCGCCCTCACCCTGGTGACGGGGCTGCCCCCGGACGAGATACGCGCCCGGTACGCCGCGTCCCCCGCCGATTGGAAAGTCCCCATCGCCGACATTCCCGCCGAGGTGAGCATAGACCACAACGACCTGCTCGCCTCCGTCCCCGGCATCTACCGGGACGAAAAGAGTGGGCGCGTCTATCCCCACGGCGGCGTCGCGCCCCACGTCACCGGCTGGGTGTCCCCCGTGCCGGCCGAGCGGCTGGCCGACTATCGCGCCCAGGGCTACCGGGGGGACGAGTGGGTGGGCGTCTCTGGGCTGGAGGCGTGGGGGGAGAAAACCCTGGCCGGTCAGCACGGTGGCGTGCTCAACGTCGTCACCGGGGCGGGCGAGGTGGTGGCGACCGTGGCCGAGCGTCCGGCCGTGCCCTCACGCGCTATCTACACCACGCTCGACCGCGATTTCCAGGAGCAGGTGCAGCGGATATTGGGGGGCCGCAGGGGAGCTATCGTCGTGCTCGACGTGCACACCGGCGCGGTGTTGGCGTTAGCCAGCGGGCCGGGTTTCGACCCCAATGCCTTCGTAGGGCCGGCCGGAGCGTTGATCCGCGACCAGATTCTGGCCGATCCCCGCAACTTGCTCTTTAACCGCGCCACCCAGGGCACATACCCCCTCGGCTCTGTCTTCAAGATCGTCACTATGGCGGCGGCGCTGGAAGAGGCGGGGATGGACCCAGACGGCACCATCTTTTACTGCCCCGGCTACTGGGAAGGGCTGGGGCCGAACTTGCGTAAAAAATGCTGGAAAGAGGACGGGCACGGCAACATCAGCCTCAAGGACGGGTTGACCGCCTCGTGCGATGTCACGTTCTACACCGTGGGGCAGACGCTCGACTCAGTTGACCCCGGTCTGCTTCCCCGCTTTGGCAAAGCGTTTGGATTTGGCGTCAGAACTGGACTGACGGGCGTGCTCGAGGCGGAAGGGTTGGTTCCCGGCCCCGAATGGAAGGAGAGCGCCCTCGGTGAAAACTGGTGGGTCGGCGACACGGTCAACCTGGCAATTGGGCAGGGCTACCTGTTGGTGACGCCGCTCCAGGCGGCCCGCATGATCGCGGCGGTCGCCAATGGCGGCGTGCTCTATCGCCCCTACGTCATCCAGCGCATCGGCCCGGCCGGGGAGAACGTGCCGGAGCAGTTGACACAGCCTCAAGCCGTCGGCACGCTGCCGCTCAGCCCAGAACACATGGCAGCTATCCACGAAGCGCTGCTGGGCGTGACGACCAAAGCCATCGGCACCGCGCCCCACCGCTTTGCCGGATTGAGCATCCCCGTCGCCGGCAAGACCGGCACAGCCGAAAACGGGGGGCCGGATACCGAACCGCATTCCTGGTTCGCCGCTTATGCCCCGGCCGATGATCCCGAGATCGGCATCATTGTCCTGGCGGAGAACGCCGGCGAAGGCTCGACCGTGGCCGCACCCCTGACCCGTCAGGTGGTGGAAGCGTACTATGGTCTGCCCCTCTCACCGCTGCCGCCCCAGGCGGAGGAAGGATACCAAAAACCTCCCACGGACGAGTGAGCGGGCTTGTGGCAACGCGGACGCCCGGCCGGCTTTTTGCTCCAGAGAGACCGTCAGACTATCGTCCGGTGACGTTATTCCGCTTCTCGCTCGCGCCGCGCCCTGGCGATGACCCAATCGAAATAGGCGCGAAATAGAAAAGTGGGGCCGTTGGAGAGCCAAAAGTACAGCTTGCTATCCAGGCCGGGCAGGATATAAGCCTGTCGTCGCTCGAGGCCACGCACCAACGCCTGGGCCACCTGGTCGGCGGTCAGCGCCCTGGCCGCCCCGGCGATGCGGCGCGTCTCCAGCGGTTTGAACTGGTCTTCGTAATGCAATTGCGGGGTGTCTGTATCGGGGGGAAAGATGACCGCGACGTGGATGCCGTGCGGCTTTACCTCCTGGCGCAGCACGTCCGAAAAGCCGCGCACGGCAAACTTGGCCGCCCCGTAGGCGGTGTAACCGAACACCCCCAGGAATCCGGCCACCGACGAGAAATTGACGATCTGGCCGCTGTGCCGCTCGATCATCGCCGGCAGCACAGCCTTGATCGGGTGCAGGGTGCCGAAAAAATCCACGTCCATCGTGCGGTGAAATATCTCTAGCGGCAACTCTTGCACGTAGCCGGGATGGGCAAACCCTGCCGCGTTGACCAGAATGTCGGGAGGGAAACCGCCGGCGACGAGAGCCGTGATTGCCGCCTGTGCCTGCTCCCAGTCCGTCAGGTCGGCCGAATATGCCGCCAGGCGTTGCTCCTGCCCCGTTCGCAGCTCCCCCAACTCGGCTATCGTCTCGTCCAATAGTTCCTGGCGGCGGGCGATGATGGATACGTGCGCTCCGCGCTGCGCCAGCAGGCGGGCCGTGGCCCGGCCAATTCCGCTGGAGCCACCGGTGATAATGGCGTGTTGGCCGTGAAAATTCATACCCCCTCCTGCTGTCCGGGCTGCTCCGGTTTTTGCAACCGGTACTCCCCATCAATGACCGTGGGGGGCGTTTCTTCCTCCCCTTCCACCACGCGCCATTCCTCGATGCGCGCCCCCAGCTCCCGCAGATGCTCGCGCACCACCTCCGGCGGAGCGAGTTCGATGAATAACTTGATCCCCAGCAACAGCACGGCGATGTCGTCCAGTTGACCCAGGCCCAGCGCCACGTCGGGGATGAGGTCCACGGGGGAGATCACGTAAATCAGTGCTGCCGGGGGAATCAACTTGGTCCAGGTCGGCACGCGGTTGTCCCAAAAAAGCTGCCACGCCAGGCGGGCCTGGCGGCCCGCGTCCTGCAGCCAGGTCAGTATTGCACTGGCGTCGTCCGGTTTGATCGGCGTCGGTTGGTTGTTTTTCTTCATCGTTTTACTCCTTGTGGTGGTTGCCGTAATTATATCCCCTTCGATTTGAATACGCAACTGCCCGCCTTGCAGTCTCGCGCTGGCGAGGCTATAATAGATCGTCATGCGTTCGCTTGCTCAATGTCTGTTGGATACCGAAATGGCCCGGCTGCGGGCCGTCGCCCGCTTTTGGGATATAGACCTGCCGGCCGGCCGGCGGCGCGAGGTGGCCGCCCGGTTGGCCGGTGAGATGTCCGCCCCCCAGGTCATCGCCGAGGCCGTGGAGGCGCTCCCCGACGACCAGCGCCGGGTGTTGGATGCGTTGCTGGTGGCCGGAGGACGGATGCCGCGCCGCATATTCACCCGCCGCTGGGGCGAAATCCGCCCCATGGGGCCGGGCCGGATGGAACGGGAGCAGCCCTGGCGCGAGCCTGTCTCCGCCGCCGAGGGACTTTGGTACAGGGGGTTCATCTTCCCCGCCTTCGAGCAGGGGCCGGAGGGCGCTTACCAGGTTGTCTTTGTTCCCCCCGAATTGCGGGAACGGCTGCCGCTCCCCAAAATCACGCCGCCCGTCATCACCCTCGAACCGGCCCCCGCTCCCTCTGCCGCGCGTGTGGGGGGCGACGCGCTCCTCGATGACGGCTGCACCTTGCTGGCGTACCTCCAGAACGAACAATTGCGCCCGGCCTCCGATGGAAGCTGGCCTGCCCGGGGCCTATCCAACCTGGCCCGGCGTCTGCGCGACCCCGACCCGGAGCGTTTAGCCTTTCTGGTTCACCTGGCGCGGCGGCTCGCCTGGTCGCGGACGACCGATTCGGGATGGCTGCGCCCCGACCCCGAGACGGCGACGGACTGGCTTCGATCCCCGCCCGGCCAGCAGCGGCTAGCGTTGGCCCAGGGCTGGCGGGACGATCCCCAATGGAATGACCTGTTCCACGTTCCCACTCTCCGCCCGGAGGACACCGGGGCCTGGCGCAACGACCCGCTTTTGGCCCGTGCGGCCATCTTGCGCCACCTCGAGGTCTGCGCTCCCGGCGCGTGGTACGAGATACGCGGTTTGAGCGCCGCTATCAGGCAGGCCGACCCCGATTTCCAGCGGCCCGACGGCGACTATAATTCGTGGTACATCCGCGACGCGGCCAGCGACGCTTATCTCTCCGGTTTCGAGAGCTGGGACGCGGTCGAAGGGGCGCTGATCCATTATCTGATCACCGGCCCGCTGGCGTGGCTGGGCCTGACCGACCTGGACGGCGGCTCACCTCCCGCCTTCTTCCGTCTCTCCCCGGCCGGGGCGGCTTTCCTGGGGCTGACGCCCCTCCCGTCCGAGACCGAACCCGCGCAATTGACACTGCGCCCTGATTTCACCGTCCGCGTCCCTCCTGCCCGGCGGTACGAGCGGTTCCAGCTGGCCCGCGTCGCCGACTGGGTGTCCTCTCCCCTTGCGAGGGAGGCGGAGAGGGGGCTATTCCTCTACCGGCTCACCCCCAACTCGTTGGAGCGGGGGCGGCGGCAGGGCATCCCCGTGGCCCGCGTGCTCGAATTCCTGGCCCGCGTGACCGCTGCGCCCGTTCCCCGTTCCGTCGCGGCGGCGCTGACCCGTTGGGAAGCACGTGGGGCCGAGGCGCGGTTGGAGCGGGTGGTGCTGTTGCGGTTCTCGGACGAGAAATTGATGGACGAGGTCGTCTCCGCTCCCGCTGCCCGGCGTCTCGTCCGCGAGAGGGTGGGGCCGGCCGCGGCCCTGGTGCGCGAGCAGGATTGGCCCCGCCTGGCGGCTGCCCTGGGCGAGATGGGATTGTTACCTGAAATCGTCGCTTTGGAGGAAAAGAGTGCAGACTGAGGTCAGGGCCGCCTTTGCGGCCCGTTTTGGTCGCCCGCCTGCGATTGTGGTTCGCGCCCCTGGACGGGTCAATCTCCTGGGGGGCCACACCGACTATAACGAGGGGTACGTCCTGCCGGTAGCGATTGACCGGGCGGCCTGGGTCGCCGCCGCTCCCGCTGGCGGGCGCGAGTCCCGCGTGTACGCGCTGGATATGGAGGAGGAAGCTACTTTTTCTCTCTCCCCCGTCCCGCCCGCGCAGGGGAATTGGGCGGATTATCCCCGCGCCGTCGCCTGGGCCTGGCAGGAGTGGGGGATGGAACCGGTGGGGCTGGAAGCGGTGCTCACCTCGGACGTGCCGGTGGGGGCGGGTTTGTCCTCGTCGGCGGCGGTGGAGGTGGCCTTTGCCCTGGCCTGGCAAAGGCTCTCCGGCCTGGCGCTCGACCGGCGCGATCTGGCGCTGCTCTGCCAGCGGGCGGAGAACGGTTACGTGGGGGTCAACTGCGGCGTTCTGGACCAGATGGCGAGCCTCCTGGGTGCAGAGGGGCACGCGCTGATGTTGGATTGCCGCACCCTGGAGACGGCGCTCGTGCCGCTCCCGCAGGGGGTCGCCATAGTGGTGGCGGATACGGGCGTGCGGCGGCGATTGGCTTCCTCAGAGTACAACGTGCGCCGCGCCCAATGCGAGCAGGCGGTGGGTCTCCTGCGCCCCTATCTGCCGGCGGTGCGCGCTCTGCGGGACGTGAGCCTGGATGATCTGGCGCGGCTAAAGACACACCTGCCGGAGGTGGTGTACCGGCGTGCTCGCCACGTCGTCGGCGGGAACGCGCGGGTGCTGCGGGCGGTGGCAGCGCTGCGGGCCGGGGACGTGGCGACGGTGGGCCAGCTGATGAACGATTGCCACGTCAGCCTGCGTGACGATTACCAGGTCAGCGCACCAGAGTTGGACGTGCTGGCCGAAGCGGCCTGGGAGGTGGAAGGCTGCTATGGCGCACGGCTCACCGGCGCCGGGTTCGGCGGGTGCGTCGTTGCCCTGGTTGCGGCAGACGGTGCGCCGGAGCTAGAGACGCATCTCGCGCTCGTCTACGAGTCAACTTTTGGCCGCCGCCCGGTCATCTACACCTGTCACTCCTCAGCCGGCGCATTGACGTTCGACGTTTGACGCCTCACGCCTCTATCGCCGTCACTATCACCACCGGCTCGCGCCCGGTCTCGCGGCGCAGGAAACGGACGAGTGATTGCTCCACCTGTTTCTCTATCTCGTCCGGCGCAGCCCCCGGTTTGCCCATCGCTGCCGAACGGACGGCGTCTCGCACCCTGGAAAGCAAATCCTCCGCTTCGGGGGCAAAGACGAACCCGCGCGTGACTATGCGCGGCTGGCCTACCGGCTGGCCCGTCCGCCGGCTGTAGGGCACGATAGCGGTCACAAAACCGTTCTGCCCCAGTTCATCCCGCTCGCGCATCACCTCCGGGCCGATCTCCCCCACCAGCGCCCCGTCCACAAAGACGTAACCCCCCGGCACCCGCTCCCCGATCTCTAACTTGCCGTCGTCGAAAGTCAGCGTGTAGCCGTTCTCGACCACGGCGATGTTCTCGTCGGGAATGCCCAACTGGCGGGCGAGTTTGCCGTGTTGTTTGAGGTGGCGCAGCTCGCCGTGGATGGGGACAAAGAAACGGGGGCGGAGCATATTTATCAACAACTTTTGCTCCTCCTGGCTGGCGTGGCCCGAGACGTGCACCGGCGAGAGGGGGTCGTAGTAGACGTCCGCTCCTCTCTGAAAGAGGCGGTTGACGACGCGATGGATCAACTCCTCGTTGCCGGGGATGGTATGCGAGGAAAAGACGACCGTGTCCCCTGCGTGGATGCGGAGCGAGCGATGCCGTCCGACCGCCAGGCGGCTCAACACCGCCGTCGGCTCGCCCTGCGTGCCGGTCGCCATGATGACCGTCTCGCGGGCCGGCAGGTTCTTGATCTCTTCCAGAGTGACCAGGGTGCCATCGGGAATGTCGAGATAGCCCAGCTCGCGGGCCATCCTGGTGTTATCCGCCATACTCTTGCCCGCTATGGCGATCTTGCGCCCGCGCTCCGCCGCCACGTCCACCACCTGTTGGATGCGCGAGATGAGCGAGGCAAAAGTCGCCACGATCACCCGCCCCGGTGCTTCCCTCATCACTTGATGGAACGCGCCCTTGAGCACCGCTTCCGATGGGGTGTTGCCGGGGTGGTCGGCGTTGGTGCTATCCGAGAGCAGCGCCAGCACACCCCGTCCGCTGAACTCGGCCAGCTTGGCATAGTCCGTGGGCCACCCGTCCACCGGCGTGTGGTCGAACTTGAAATCGCCGCTGTGCACGATCAACCCTGCCGGGGTCGTGATCCCCAGTCCCACTCCATCGGGGATAGAGTGGCAGACGTGGTACGGTTCGATGGTAAACGGGCCGAGTTCGACGACGTCGCCGGGGGCGTAGGTGCGCAGCGTCGCCTGCCCCGTCATGCGCCTCCGTTTCAGTTTGACCTCGATCAACCCCAGAGTCAAGCGTGTGGCATAGACCGGCACGTCGAACTCTTCCAAAAAGTGGGAGAGCGCGCCGATGTGATCTTCGTGGCCGTGGGTGATGATGATAGCGCGTACCTGCTCCTTTTTGTCGCGCAGGTAGCTCCAATCGGGGATGATATAGTCTATTCCCAGCATGTCCGACTCTGGGAACATTATTCCGGCGTCCACGACGATGATGTCGCGGCCATATTCGATGCTCATCATGTTTTTGCCGACTTCCCCCAGGCCGCCCAGGGGAACGAGACGTAGTTTTTCTGTCATGCTATTTCACTCCAATAAATCTTGTGTTTGGCAGGTGAGGAACCAGGGTTCCCCCCAAAACTTAAAAAAGCACCGCCTGGCCTCGCGCTCCCTGGCCTGGCGGTGTATTGGTCGATTCTGTGTTGCGTGTCCATTGTTCCATGCACAAATGTTAACACGCTCTGCCGGTTCTGTCAAATCAAAAGCTCGTCATTACGGCTCGAGTGCCTTTTTCGCTTCCTCCAGGTAGCCCGGAATTTCGGTGTAAATGACATGTCCCTCTACCGTCGCCAGGTCGGCGGCTTGCTCTAACGCTGTCACCGCTTCCCCGTACCGTTTCTGGTCGTAATAGATTCGTCCCAGGGTGTCCAGGTAGAGCGCCTTTTCCAGGTCTCCCCTGGCTCCATTCACTGCCAGTTGTGCCATCCGCGCCGCTGTATCCAGGTCGCCGCGCCCGTACCAGCCGTAGAACCGCGCCTGGGCGTTCAAGACCGCCGGGTCGTGAGGGGCGATCTCTTCGGCGCTTTTTAGATCCGCCTCCGCCGTGGCGAAATCCCCTTGCAAGGCCAGGGCCATTGCCCGGCCAACGTAAGCCTCCACCGAGCGCACCTCGGAGGAGAGCACGGTCGTGTATTCCAGCGTGGCTTTTTCCTGCTCGCCGCTGCGCAGCAGTGCATCGGCCAGCGCCAGGTGATTGTCGGGGTTCGTCTCGTCGAGCGCGATGGCCTGATGTAGCTCGTCGAGCGCCAGGCGGTGCTTGCCCTGCAATGAGAGCACGCGCCCGCGCCAGGTAAAAGCCTCCGCCAGTTCCGGGTTCGAGTTCTGTGCCTGTTTCCAATCATCCAGCGCCGTGCTCCAATCCTTGAGGTAAAAGTGAGCGATGCCGCGTCCCAGGTATGCTTCAGACAGCGAGTTGTCCGCTTCCAGAGCGGCGTCGAAATCTCCCACCGCATAAGTGTAGGCCGCCAGCTCGATGTAGGCATAACCGCGTTGCAGGCGCAGCGCCGGGTCGTTGGGTGACGTGGTAATTTGGAGATCGTAGCGCGTCTGGGGCGCAATTGGGGTGGGGGATGGCGTGATGGTGGGGGTGGGGGGAGGGACGGGGGTGTCGGTTGGCGCTGTCGTCTTCTGTGGGAGAAGTGTGGCGGCCTCGGTCGGTGGCGGCTGCACACCCTGGCGCGAGTTGATCACGACCGTGCCCACCAGGCAGCCATAGACACCCATAGTCAGCACACCCAGGACGACGAGCGTGATGATTTGAGAGCGTGTCAATTTCATAGTCCTACCTCCTGCCCCAAGTATAAGACAAGAGGGGCCAAAGCGCAACTTGCGCGGCCACCGGAACGCGCTCATCGGAACGCGGCCATCCTGGCCGCATGCGAGCGGGGCCGCCGGAACGCGGCCATCCTGGCCGCATGTGAGCGTTCCCCGGATTGACATCA
>CAYNVC010000067.1:0-8961 GCA_964400615.1 uncultured Anaerolineales bacterium
AGCGTTCGTCTGCGTCCTACCTAATTTATTTCCCCAGCGCAGTCCGCACTGCCGCTCCGGCGTCAATTAGCCCACACCCGTAGACATCGTTAGGCGAGCCGGTCACGTCGCCGCAGGCGCAGACGGGGTTCGAGGTCAGCGCCCCAAGCTCTCCCTCCGGCGGCTGGTCGGCGACCGTGCAGATATTTTCCACCGGCTCCGGGTGCGCCGTCCGGCAAATCAACTCCTCGGTGGCGTCAATGTCTCCGATCAGAGCCGGGTCGGCCGACCAGATGAGCGCCACCACTCCCACCACGTGCGGCCCGGCCATCGAGGTGCCCCCGGCGTAACCGTAGCCGCCGCCCGGCACGCTCGAACGCACCCACTTGCCCGGCGCGGAGACATCCGGTTTGACCAACCCGTCCACCGGGCCACGGCTGCTAAAGCCGACGATGTCCCCTTCGTTGTCCGTCGCGCCGACGGAGAACGAGGCATCGTAATTGGCGGGCGGGTCGGTCACTGTGGCGCAGGCGGGGCCATCGTTGCCCGCGCTGACGACCATCATGATCCCTCCGGCCCGCAGCGCATCGACTGCCGGCTCGAGCGTGTCGGGGAAACAGCCCTCGAAATCCGGGCAGCCCCAAGAGTTGTTGATCACGTCGGGGGCCATGCTCACGTCGCCGTCGCTGAATGGGTCGCCGCCGTACGGGTATGGAGCGAGGAAGAATTCCATGCACTCGGCGTACGCGCCGGGGTTGCCAAAGCCGCGCCGCATGTTGCGGCAGCCGATCCATTGCGCTCCCGGCGCGACCCCGGTGCGGTTGCCCGCGCCGTCGTCCCCAACAATAGTCCCCATCGTGTGCGTGCCGTGCGAGTCGGCATCGAAGGGGACGGCGCTATCGTCCCAGGCGTCGTGCCAGTTATAGTCGTGGTCGGCGCTCTGCCCGTCCCAGCCCCGGTAATGGGGCTTGAGCGCCGGGTGGGTCCAGTCGTAGCCGGTGTCCTGTCCGGCGACGACGATTCCCTCTCCCGTCACCCCCAGTGCCCAGGCCGCGTCGGCGTGGATGGTCGCCAGGTTGGCCTGCACATCCTCGACCGGTTCGATGTCGCTGCCGTAGGGAAACGATATGCGATGGGGATAGTCGCGCACGTTGGGGTTGAGGATCACCTGCGCCACTCCCGGCTGCCCCTCAAAGCGGCGCATCAGCCAACGATGGCCGTCCACGCGGATCATGTTGATGATATAGTAGGAGCGGTAGGGAACGCCCATCTCGTCCAACTCGGCCCGCAAGGGGGCCTGGGTGCGCTCGGCGGTCTCGGTCAGCGTCTGGTAGACGTATTGCAGCCGCGCCTCCCGGTCGGGGATGCGCTGCGCTTCGCCCAGGTCGGCCTGCTCCTCCAGGATGATGAGGAAGCCGTCGTTGGCAAATCCCGGTTGCCCGGCCAGGAGGTACAACCCACCCCACGCTCCCCAGAGCAGCAGCGCCGCCAGTGCAGCGGCGGCGAGCCACATCCGGGCGGGAACCCGCACCCGCTCGCGGAGCAACGACAGCAACCACCTTCCGCCCCACAGGGTCAGGCCCAACGTGAGCAGGGTCACGAGCGCGATGGTGTGGCTGAGGATGTGCTCCGGCTCAGGCACGCCCTGGGCCAGAGCGTCGCGGGGGTCAACGAAGAGCAGCGGGGCGGCGCGGTAGCAAAAAGCCAGCAATAGCAGTGGGTAGACGCCTCCCCGGCGGGCACGCAACTCGGTGAGCAGAAAGGCCAGCGGGAGAAACGACAGGCTGTCGCCCAACGCACCCAGGTCGGCGGTGGGGAGGACGCCGCCCAGCGTGGACAGTCCATAGAGCAGGATCAGTATCAGGGCTGCCAGCCACGTCTGGGCCAGGGTCACGGTCAGCAGGAAAAAGATCACTCCCCAAAAGAAGATGACCTGCGGGAGCACGTCCGCAGCGGTCTGCAAGAGCAGGCTCAGGCTGGTAAGGCTGTCGCCCAGCGAGCCGGTGACGGGCCAGGGGAGTGTCACCAGGGCGGCCCCGGCGAGGGCGAGCAGGAACGTGGGCCAGTCGAAACGATTCAGCCCCAGCCAGGTTTGAAGAGATGGATCGTTTTCCGACTCGGCGCCGCCTGTTCTACGGCGGCGCGGCAGCACACCGGTCAGACGCGGGGCCAGCCAGGCGGCGAGCAGCGCATAGAGAAGGAGCAATCCCAACCGCAGCGCAGCGGCCCAATCAGAGTTTTGGGGAAGCGCAGATCGCGTCACCGCGTCGAGCAGGATGTATCCGGTCACGAGCACCAGAGCGACGGAAATGGCGGCGGTCGCTTTCCACCCGGCGCGGCGGGTGAGCAGCGCCGCGAGGGAAAAAACCGGCAGCAACAACGTGGCCGTCACCGAGATGGCGACAGCGGGCATAACCCACTGGGCAGCGGAGTGGCCCAGCGCCGCCTTTGCCACGAACGTGACACCGGACGGCACAATGCCAAGCCACAAAAGCAAGGCCGTGATCACGGCTGCCTGACCGCAACCCGTTTTTTCTACGTCATTTGTCTCCACAATTGCAGCCTCCCGAATATGAGAAATCCCTGCCTCATTCCAATGCTTCCAACGCGAGCAGTTCCCGGTAGGTCAAAGTCCACGCACTGGATTCGAACACCTTCATCAACCCATTCAGGAACAGGAACGGCAGCGCCAGCACCATGACAAAGATGGGGATGCCAACCAGCGCCGCCAGGATCCAGGGCAGCGCTCCGTTGGCAAAGAATTGGGCGACCGCCCAGACTATGAGTGCCGGAATGCCGCCCAGCACTCCTCCCACTACTATCAGCAAGAGGATGACGGGGAACAAGAAAAGCAGGAGCACGACCAGCAGAATGGCCCAGGCAATGCCCACTCCCATCATGATGAGCCACATGACCAACACGTCCTGCCAGTGGTCGGCGGCGACGGCAAAGCCGCGCCGGATCGCCTCTGTCACTCCCAGGTTCTCCAGCGCACACGCTCGCCAAAAGAACTTGATGAGCAACGAGAGGAGCACGCCGACGACGATAGCCAAAAACACGCTCAGGAAAAGCATGCCGATTGTGGCAACGGTGCCGAGCACGCCGATGACTGTAATTTTCGTCAGCCAGAGCAACAACGGGGCCAACGCCAGCGTGAGCAGCAAGATGAATGCCGCGACCGCCGGCAGGCTGACCAGCAAACCGATCAGAAAGAGCCGCCAGGCTGTACGCGACCAGCCCAACCGGAACCCCTGGCGCACACCGAGTTTCTCCCCTGTCTCCTCGTAGCGATCCACCATCTGCATCAGCGCCGTTTCCGCCACATAGCGGGCCACCGCCGCCGCGAGTGAGAGCAGGACAAGTGTCACCAGCAATACGACGCCAGCGACGATCAGCACGATCGTGGTTTGGTGTGTGAGTTCGGGCCACTGGAAATTCTCGAAAGGAAACCAGTCACCGCCGTTGTTCCCTCCATTGCCTCCTCCGCCTCCGCCGTTGCCGCCGTAGCCGCCGCCGGCAGTGGTCAACGCCAGGATGACGCCAAAGACCCACAGTACCCGGTAGTTCCAGACAATGTGCCAGGCTCGTTTCAGAACTTTGATGTGGTCCATCTTTTACTCCTTTTCTGATTTGTCGATCTCCCGACTCGCTGAAGAATTGAGTGGTTTCTTTAGCGCGCTATTATTGCTAAAGCACTCCAGGTGTTCGAGAGACTATGCACCAGCCAGCCAGGTAGAATACTGTTTGAGCGAAACCGTAACCATCCGAGAAACCAGCCCGCCAGAAACTGCACCAAAATGATCGGCCAAAACCGTATATTGACCAACAGCAGCAACAAGTGAGGCACCAGAAACATCAAAGCCTGTGCCGTGTTACCAATAATAAAACCAAATCGCCGTATTAGCCAACCACCGAGCAGGCCACGGAAAAATATCTCTTCCCCAAGAGTAACGTAAATCGCTTCCCGTAACAATATCAACAGAAAGGAAGCAATGCCCGGTGTCCATCCAGCATATTTGGAAATACTGACATTGGCATCTTGGAGTACGTTCTGCGGAATGAATTGGACGGCTAACCAACCCAGTCCACCCAAAAGAATCGTGACTCCCAAACTCCAAAAATAGTACCCAGGTGAACTGCTTTGCCAGCCAACTCGCTCGAATACTTGATTCCACTTTTCACCACGCAGCCTATTGACGGCAACGTAGATTATCGAGGGCAGGCTGAATATGACGAGTTGCAATGGTATGTTCATGTCAGTGTCCTGGAATCATTTTATGCCGGCGGCGTGCCCACCAGCCGGCCAACCAACTCCAATACAACAAGCCGATCACGGCCAGGGATACGAAATTCAACGTGGCGGGCCAGCCCAGGGGGCCGCCGTGGCCCAGTAGCCGCAGCAGGAACCACCCAACGTCGCCTGGGCTTGCCAGGGGGGAACCCAATATTTCGAACAGCGATGGCCCTGGCCGAGAAGCGGGCAACAGTCCCAGCAGCAGGTTCCCCGCCGCGCTCAGCCGTGCCGCTCTCAACGCCACGCCGGCGACGAAAAACAGGGTATGGACAAAAACCCACGCGGTGAGCAGCCCGGCGGGAATCAGTCGCCAACCGGCCTCCAACGTCCTCTTCCAGGCTGGGGCCACCGGACGGCGCGGCAACCGCAGCCCCACCTGGGACACAAAGCGTTGGGGAGGGAGCAACCCTTCGGCAGAGGGGGACTCTTGCAGCAGCGAGGTCAATGCCCGCAGGCCGGCCAGCTCGGCGCGGCAGGCGGCGCAGTGCACCAGGTGGGCTTCCACCTGCCGCAAACGGCGGCCTTGCAGTTCACCGTCGTGATACGCTTCCAACCAGGGTGTGACGTGTCCGTTCATAATGCCTCCAGGTGCGGGGCCAGTATCTCGCGCAGCCGGGTGCGGGCATAATTCAGCCGCGACATCACCGTGCCGATTGGTATATCCAGCGCGGCGGCAATTTCACGGTAGGCAAGTCCCTCGTACTCGCGCAACACCAGCACCGCGCGGCTGGCGGGCGGGAGAGAGAGCACCGCCCGGCGCACTATCTCGCGGCGTTCTGCTCTCTCGACCATGCCCTCCGGCCCGCTCGCGGGGGCGGCCAGCACCACGTCGTCAACGTTCACCGTCTCCCGTTCGCGGCGCAACACGTCCAGGGCAACGTTGACGGCAATGCGGTACAGCCAGTTGCGGAAAGGGGAACGGGGGCGGTAACTGGACAAGCGCTGCCAGGCGCGGATGAACGATTCTTGCGCTGCGTCCTCCGCCAGTCCGGCATCCCCGCACATGCGGTACACCACGTTGATCACTCCGGTACGGTTGAGGCGGACCAACTCACCAAAGGCCCGCCGGTCTCCCCGTTGGGCCTGGGCGATCAGTTTTAGCTCGCTCTCCGCTGGTGGCGCTGGCCGGTTGCTCACTCGCTGCTTTTTCCTCTCTGTCCTTTCAACGTCGTCAGACACGGTTTTATTCGGCTGGGATTGCAATTCACGTCTAGCTGTAGTATACTGCAACAGAACGTGAAACGTCAAGCGTCAAACGTCACGAGGTGAGGTGAATTATGATTCCATTACGAGATACGATCCCCGCCCGCCGCTTTCCCATCGTCAATACGGCGCTCATCGCTCTCAACGTCCTGGTTTTTCTGTTCGAGAGCGCTCTGCCACCGGCCCAACTGAATCAGGCCATACAAGGCTGGGGGTTGGTGCCGGCCTATTTTTGGCACAGCGTGGGCCTGGCCCGCTGGTTGCCGCTGTTTAGCTCGATGTTTATGCACGGCGGCTGGTGGCATCTGATCTCGAACATGCTCGCCCTCTACATCTTTGGGGACAATGTCGAGGACAGGTTAGGGCACTGGCGCTACCTGCTGTTTTACGTGCTGGGCGGGTTGGTGGCCGGTGGAGCCGAGTTGCTGGCCTATCACAATTCTCCTGTTCCGACGGTGGGGGCCAGTGGGGCCATCGCTGCCGTGTTGGGGGCCTATCTCGTGCTCTATCCCCACGCTCGCGTCGTCACTCTCGTGCCGGTATTCTACTTTATCCGCATCGTCGAGATTCCGGCCCTGCTCTATTTGGGCTTTTGGTTCATCTCCCAGTTGTTCAACGGCTTCTTTACCCTCGCCGCCGCCACCGATGTCATGCAGTCCGGCGGGGTGGCCTGGTGGGCACACATCGGAGGCTTTGCCTTTGGCCTGGTGATCGTCAAGCTCATCGCTCCGCGCCAGCGCCGCGCTTATCCCGATGAGTATTGGCCCTGGTAGGGCCACGATAATCGAAACTGAGGAGGCTACAATGTCCATACTCGATCTGTTCTGGATTTTCTTTATGTTCACCAGCGTCCTGCCGGTCATTCAAAAACGGATGCTGGAAGCGGCCCGCCTCAAGTTGATGCGCGAGATGGAAAAGCAGCGTGACAGCCGCGTCATCGCTCTCATCCACCGCCAGGAGACGATGGCATTGCTGGGCTTTCCTCTTTTCCGCTACATCAATATCGAGGACAGCGAGGAGGTGCTGCGGGCCATCAAGCTGACCGACGACGATATACCAATCGATCTGATCCTGCACACGCCAGGGGGGTTGGTGTTGGCCTCGGAGCAGATCGCCCACGCCCTGTGCCGTCACCAGGGCAAGGTGACGGTCTTTGTACCCCACTATGCTATGTCGGGCGGGACGCTGCTGGCGCTGGCCGCTGACGAGATTGTGATGGACGAGAACGCCGTTCTGGGGCCGATAGACCCACAATTGGGCGAGTATCCCGCTGCTTCCATCATCAAGGCAGTGGAGCAAAAGAACGTTGATGACGTGGACGATAAAACTCTCATCCTGGCCGACGTGGCACGCAAGGCCATCGCCCAGGTACAGGCCCGGGCGCAAGAGATACTGGCCGACCACATCCCGGCGGAGCAGGCGGAAAAGCTGGCCCGCACGCTCTCCGAGGGGCGTTGGACGCACGATTATCCTATCACGGTCGAGGAGGCGCGAGAGCTGGGGCTGCCGGTCAACACAGAGATGCCCGCAGTGGTTTACAAGTTGATGACGCTCTACCGCCAACCAGGGCAACGCCGCCCATCGGTGCAGTACATCCCCGTGCCGTACCACCCCAGCGGAGAAAAGAGAGGAACCAACGGACAATGAGCAGGCGAGGCCAGGCAGCAGGGTAACGGCGGCCAGTTCGAGGATGGCGATCAAGGGGGCTGTTGTGAGGTTACAGCGTACAGCACCGTCTCCTCTCCCACGTCGCCCCAAGACGCCAGCAGATGAAGCCGCGCGTCCCGTTCCGCGCCGCTATAGAGCCGGCGGAGCGGGGCGGGGCTATTTTGGTCGAGCAACAAGTAGGCAGCGTGGTATCTCGCGGCAACCTGCAAGAGGACGTCCGTTCCCCCGTTGGGAATCACAATCGCCGGTCTGCCGGTGTGATACCAAAAACCAGGCGGGTCGCCGACCATGACGACGGTGTCGTCCGGCGCGGCGTGTGCGTCTAACCAATCCCCCACCACGGCGTAGATTTTCCCCGAGCTGTTCCAGGCCGGCAATTTGGCTGCAAAGGCGTAGAGGCTCAAGAGGATTGCCATGCCGACCAGTCCACCGGTGAACACTGCCTGGGCCTGGCGCAATCTCCAGCCGCGCCGCCGCCGCGCCGCCCAGCGCACGGCAGCATCCAACCCAATCACCCCGGCCACGTGGAGAAAGGGGAGCAGCACTCCACTGGAATGGAAAAAGCCACCGCGCCAGCCGGGGAAGGTAAAAGCCAGGGAGTGGACAGAGTAGATGAGGACAAGATAGACTGTCGCCAGGATAAAGGGGGTGCGCCGCCGCAGGCGGTAGAGTCCGATGACGGCAAGGGGAAGCAAAAATATCATCAAATCCTCTGCCACCAGCCGCTGCAAGTTGGTCCACAGGGCGACGAGTTTGGATTGCAGGATGTTGGGCCAGCCCCAGGCCAGGTAAGAGTGGAGCGAAAGGTCACAATGGTAGCAAAACAGGTCGTCGTAATTGGTGAGCCAGAGGGTCTTGGCTCCGGCGGGGGAAAGGGGAGCGCCGATCATGTTCACGTTACGCAGGAACCAGGGAGCCATCACCAGCAGGTAGCCGAGGAGAAGCAAGGAACAAGGAACAATGACCAATGACCAACGGGATTGGCGCCTGGTGCGGGACCGGGGAGCAAGCAGAGGGGCGAGAGCGACGATGGGGAGAAGCAGAATGCCGTCGGCGCGGGTCAGATGGGCCAGGCCAACCAACAGACCAACCACCAACCAACCTCCTGCACCTCGCCTCCTGCTTCTTGCCTCTTGCTTCTTGCTTCCAGCTTCTTGCCTCTTGCTTCTTGCTTCTTGTTCCCTGCCTCCCGCACGCCACAGCGCCAGGCTGCCAAAGAGGGCAAATGGGGCAAATGTCTCGGGGAGCACCCAAAAGGGGGTGAAAAAGCCGCTCGAGAGAGTCAGCAGCCCGGCTGCCCAGGCCACGCGGCGCGATTTCACAATCTGCCAGGCGAGCGCATAGCTGAGGAGGGGCAACAGGGCAGAGAGGAGGACGAAAGGAAGCTGGGCAGCCAGGAAGGAGCGGCCCAGGAGAGCTACAAAGGGCGCAGCCAGGATGGAAGGGAGCGGCATCCAGTAGAGAAAGCCAGGGCGCGGGATAGCGGCGGGATCGTCGAGATAGTGCCAGAGGAACGGCTCGGTGAGGCCCTGCCCCTCCGCCAGCCGGTACGCGCCGGCGGTGTAATAGTAAGCGTCCATGTAGGGCGGGCCGGTCAGCAGGCAGGCGGTCAGCAGCCGCGCGGCCAGGGCGAGGGCAAAGAGGAGAAGCAGGTCGCGGCGGTTTTCACACATAGTTGCGCCATTTCAAAAGGGTGCGTTTCAATTCAGTTGCCAAATGAATTGCTCGCCAATTGCAGGTACACAAACGAGGCCAGGGGCACGAGTGCACTCCAGGTATCCACACTGCGCTGGCGGGCAACGAAAAACAACAGCCAA
>CAYNVC010000067.1:9061-10351 GCA_964400615.1 uncultured Anaerolineales bacterium
TTTGCCCGCGCTGTTTCCAGAGGAAAAAGAGCAGGGCGAAATACAAAAATCCCACCACCACTATTCCACTGCCAGGCCACAGTCGCCCCCCCATAAATTCGTAGACCAGTCCCCAAACGGTGGGGGTCATAAAAGCCATGTGTCCCTTGCTCGTTTGCGTTATGGCCCACCAGCGTGGAATCCAACCTGGCATAATGGCCCACGAAACACCCAGAATGAGCAGCCCGCCGGTCATCATGCCGAGCAAGGCCCGCCAATCACGGCGCAGCAAAAATATGACCCCCGCAGTGGAAAGCAGAACGGCGGTCACGTTAGGCTTGATCACCTCCAGGGACAGCAAGAGGCCCGAGACAAATGGATACCCCCTCTCGTGGGCCACGTAAGCGGCTACCAGGAACACAAAAAGGAGGGGGGAAATTTGACCGTTCACAATAGTGGGAAAGATAGGCCGGGAGAGAAAAGCACCCACAAGCAGAGCGAGCGTGACCGACCTGTTCTCCCAACTCTGTGTTTTGACGATCCACGAGATTCCCAGGATGAGCGAAAACTCGCAAATCGTCATCCACAATGCGCCTGCCACGTCCACAGCCAGAAATGAAAAGGGAACAAACAGCACGTTGGTCCACAGTGGGTAGGGAGAGATCGGGTTGGGCATCCACTCAGAGCCATAGGCAGCCCGTAGTGGTCGCCAGACGTTAACGTCGTAAGGGTCGAGGCCCAGGGCAACGGCTTTGCCGCCAACCCAGAGGGTCATGAAATCATGGTTCACCATCGTCCCCAACAGGGTTTTCCGGACGAGATAATTGGCCCAGACAACTATCCCGACGAGTGCGATGAACAGAGCAAAGCGAAAAAGAGATTTCACTTTTGGCAACCGCAAATCCAGTTTCATCCTTTCGCCTCTTGCTGGACACTGGCAAGTGTCCGGAACCGAGAAATACTTGTTCCCGACGTTCCTATTCGCGTTGCGAGTTGCTCATTCTGCCAGGGCCAGGACTCGGCGTCCGCTATGTTCGTCGCTCAGTAATAGCGCAATACCGATCCCCAGCAAAATCCAGTACCCGTCGTACACCGGACGCTCCCACAGAGGAACCGTCATCACGAATGCCAGGAGCGCGCCGACGATCCAGCGGCGCCCAAGTGACATGTTTGGCAAGGCCCGCCAGATCCAAAACAATGCCAGGATCAAGGGAGGGTAATCATATTGAAGCGCATAAGGAGTGAGCAACAATCCAACGGCGCTCGCCAGTGACAGCAAATACACCGGGTTCTCTACGTGACGCCAGGCCA
>CAYNVC010000068.1:0-6490 GCA_964400615.1 uncultured Anaerolineales bacterium
CATGCGGCCAGGATGGCCGCGATCCGCAGCACGCAAAAATATGACGCGCACCCAGTCATCTGGGACGTGCTCGGAGAAAGAGAATGAAATACCATACCGGTGGGGCTTTTCGACGTGCTCTGGAACAACGACTGAGAGATAAAAGCCTGGAGACGGGCGTACCCCTGGTGCGGCTGCGTAAGATGGTAACCTTTGACCGCTTTCTGGTTCGCTTGTTCCAGCTTGCTCCTGAAACCTGGGTGCTCAAAGGCGGTTTGGCGATTCAACTCCGTCTGGGTGAGCGAGCACGCACAACCAAGGACATAGATTTACTGGCCTTGAGCGACATTGAACAAGTATACGGCTACACTACAAAAGGCTGGGAGACTCGACTTGGGAGATTACTTTGCCTTCACTGTGGCGGAGCCTACGGGTGATTTAGCACAAACTATTGGCGGTGCTCGTTATTCCGTTAATTCCCTACTCGACGGGCGGACTTTTGACAAGTTTCACCTGGACGTTGGAACGACGGACCCAATGCTCGATCCCGTAGAGTACCAACAAATGTCTGACTTGTTGGCTTTTGCGGATATTCCTCCCGTGAGGGTGCCATGCTTTCCCGTGACGCAACAGATTGCGGAGAAATTTCACGCCTACACTCGCCCACGCGGCATGGGGGAAAACTCGCGGGTAAAAGACTTGGTGGATATTCTCTTGTTGGCAGGGTTGGGTGATTTGAGCGGTGAGCGACTGTATCGCGCTTTACGGGCTACCTTTGAGCACGCCAATACACATTCCTTACCTGACAGTGTGCCTCCACCGCCTCAAGGGTGGAGAATTCAATTCCACAAGATGGCCCAGGACATAGGGCTGGAAGAGACAGCACTCGAGCGAGCCTATCACGCCATCTGCGAGATCTTGAACCCTGTGCTGAGTAATGCGCCACCGTTGGAGTGGCAATCTGGCTCAATGCGTTGGCGGGTAGATGACGAGGGAGGAGATTGAGTGCGCCGTGCTCACCAATGCCAATGAAAACGAAACAAGCCAGAGAATCAGGAAAACGAATCGCCGAACGGGTTCATGCCGGGGAGATCGAATCGGCCTACGCACTGCTCGCGCCAGTGCTGGCCGAACGGACGCCGTTCCGGTTGCTGGGGTTGATCGGCGAGGCGATTGGCGCCGGGCCGTCGGAGCCAGTTGACGCCTTTCTGAACCGCATCGCCTCCGAGAGAACCGAAGGTGGCTGGGTCGTCATCGGCTGCGCCCTGGGACAGCAGTTGGGCCACGCTCCGGCCTCCGCTTTTGCTCGCTGCCGCGAGTTCATCGCCGCCGCCGACATCTGGTACGGTTCGGACATCCTGGGGGAGCGGGTCCCCGGCCCGGCGCTGTTGGTCAACTTTCAGCCGGCGCTGACCCTGCTCGCTCCCTGGCGCGAGGACGAGAACGCTTGGGTGCGGAGAGCGGTAGGAGTCGCCGCCCACTTTTGGGCCAAGCGGACACGCGGCGCGAGGAGCGTCGAGGCGGAGAACCTATTGGCCTTCCTGGAGCCGATGTTTGAAGAGCGGGAGATGGATGTCGTCAAGGGAGTGGGCTGGGGGTTAAAGACGCTGGGCCGGTACTATCCTGCATTGATGGCAGATTGGCTGCCGCGCCAGATCGAGCGCCCGCACCGGGCGCTGATGCTGCGCAAGGCCCGCACCTACCTCGCAGACGAATTCCAGACACCTCGATGAAACTAGAATTCCGCGAGTACCGCGCCCGCAAGATCCTCAACGTCCACGAGCACGTGGATCCCTGGTTCTGGGACAAATACTCGGCCCATCCTTACGTCGGCTGCCGCAGCGGATGCGAATTCTGTTACGCGCGGGGCGGGCGTTACCTGGGGCGGCGCGACCCGGCCACGTTCGACTCGCTGATCCAGGTCAAGAGCAACGCGGTGGAATTGTTGCGCGGCGAACTGTTCGGCCACCAATACGACATCGTCTCCCTCGGCGATTGGCAGCAGCCGGCCGAGAGCCGCTACCGGCTCTCGCGCGGTATGTTGGAGGTGGTGCGCGACCTGGGGTTTCCGTTGTGCATCGTCGAACGCTCGCCTCTCCTCCTCCGCGACCTGGACCTGTTGGTAGAGATAAACGAGCGGGCCTGGGTAGGGGTGCTCTTTAGCATCAGCAGCCTGGCCCCGGCGCTGAAACGAGCATTCGAGCCGCGCAGTCCGGGGGTCAAACTGCGTTTGCAGGCAATGGAGAAACTGGCGAGTGCGGGTATCCTGACCGGCGTCTCAATGATGCCGGTACTCCCATTCGCGGGCGACGACGAGGTTCATCTGGACGAGTTGGTGCGGGCCACCAAAGAGCACGGTGGATCGTTCGTGCTGGTTGGCGGGCTGACTATGAGCGGCATCCAGGCCCAACGAAGCCTGGCAGCGGCGCGGCAGTTCGACCCGGCGCTGGAATCGCGCTGGCGGACGTTGTACGACTGGGACACGGGCGGGGAACCAAATTACAGCCCGCCGAGAGCGTACAGTGCCCGGCTGGGGCTGCTGGTGCGCGAGCTATGCGCCCGGCACGGGCTGGCGGATCGCATCCCGCGTCACGTGAGGCCGGGGCCGTTGGCGGTGAACAAGCGGATCGCCGCCAAGTTGTTCCGCCAGGTCTACGACCTGGAATTGGAGCAGGCGTCGCCTCACCGCATCTGGGCGTATCGCAAAGCGGCCTGGACGGTGGACGAGTGGCCGGAGAGCATCGCCGGGGTATACCAGGCACAAGGAGAGGCGGGGCTGCGGGATCTGCCGGCGATTGGCAAGAGTCTGGCGACCAGGATTGGGGAGTGGTTGCGGGAAGATAGAGCACCACCGTGACCGAACCATTCAACAGCGTCTCTTGGGAACCTGGCGCAAGGCACACCTCGGCACCCAACAAATCGATCACATATTGAGCACCCGCGTCCAGATCAGCTTCCAGCCTCCATAACAGATCGTCTTCTATGTTCCGGCGCTATTTTTCTCCCCAACGCATAAAAGGTTGGGACGAACAAAACACGCCGCCCATCCAGCAGCGCCTGCTCGTCCACGGCCCGCAGGCGCTCGATCTCTTCCGGCGCGAGCAACCCGGCCAGGTCACGCTTGCGCATTGCCCACTCGGCCTCAAACTCGGCCCCAGGGCGGCCCGGCAGATTCCAGTACCCGGACATCACGCCCACGGTCGTCTGCAGGCCGGCGGCCGCGAATATCTCTCCCAGCCGCCGCCCCATCCCAGGCTCAGCCCCCTGGCGGCGCAGCGATTCGGCTTGCAAGCGCCCCAGGGAAGCGAGTTCGGGAGGGTAGTCAATCCGGCCCCCATAGTCCGGTTCGGCGCAAGCCAGGACACAGCCTCCGGGCCGGACCAGGCGGGCCATCTCCCGCACTCCGCGCACAGGGTCAGCCAGCCACAGCAACAGATAATGGCAGACCACGAGATCGAAGGAGCAGGCGGAAAATGGGAGCGCGTGGGCGTCTCCCTGGGCGTAGACCACATCCCCTCCCCGGCGACGGGCAAATGATAGCACGGCCGGATCGCGGTCCACCCCCAGCACACGAGCAGTGCCCAGGCCGGCCAATTCCCCGGCAATGATTCCCGTGCCGCAGCCGACATCGAGAACGACGCGCGACTGGGCCAGCCCGGCTTCCCGGTAGAGCCACTCCCGCGTCCGTACGGTCCAGGCGGCCTGGGTAGCGTACCAGGCGTGCCACTCGTCGGTCGTCAGAGGTGGAGCGAGCCAGGTCACGTCTTGCTTTCCAACAGCTTTTTCCGCTCCGGGTGCTCCCAAATATCCAACCAGGAATCGCGCAACAGGTTCCCCAAGACAACGTTGTACCCCTGGGCCGGTAACACGTCCCCGTCCGGTTCGACGTAAAGGTGCTGACGCGCCACCTGTCCCGGCGCGAGCCTCGTCTCTACCTCCACCGGGTTGACGTGGGAATATGGCGCAGCCAAATCCCAGACGAGCGTCAAGCCGTGCTGATGGGCAGTCTCCTGAGCCTCCGCCAGCGCGTCCTCCAACCGCTGCACGTCACCATCCGCCGCAGTCTGTAGCGGGCTGCTCAGGGCAACAGCGGGGACGCCCAAGCCGGCCAGGTAGACAACAGTCTCAACCACCGAGTCCGCGTTCGCGGGCGTGACGACGACGTGGACGACGACATAGATGTCGCCGGCCAGCGCGTTACGCAAGCCTTTGTCTGCCTCCTCCCAGGCCCCCACCTGCCCGACGATCCCATCGTGTACCTCCGGCAAGTGCGAGAGCAAAGTGATCTGCAGATGATCCAGCCCGGCCTGCAAGAGATCGTCCAGATAATCCTGCTCCCGCAAACGGCGACCATCGGTCAACAACCCTGTCACCTGTCCCAACTCTTCGGCTGAGCGAACCAAAGCCACCAAATCATCCCGCAGCGTCGGCTCGCCCCCGGTGAACACGACGTGCGGCACACCCACGTCCCAGAGCGAGCCGAGAACCTGCTGCCACTCTTCCGTGGATAGCTCACGGTCCACGCGCCGCCTGGCTTCAGGATCGAGTGCGCCGGACTCGTCCACACGGTAAGTCAGCGCCAGATCAACCCGGTAGGGAGCCGACGTATCTGCCGAGAACGGTTCCACCCGCTCCATGTCCAAAAAAGTCACCGGGCAGAGGTCGGGAGTGGTCGCCAGGGTGACGATGTGCTCGCGGAGGCGACGATAG
Source organism: uncultured Anaerolineales bacterium (assembly GCA_964400615.1). Classification (GTDB taxonomy): domain Bacteria; phylum Chloroflexota; class Anaerolineae; order B4-G1; family B4-G1; genus B4-G1. The sequence continues at coordinate 4,690 of CAYNVC010000068.1, forward strand.
TCCGCCCGGGCCTGCGCCCGGCCAACACGGTAACGGCGCGAGATGACACGGGCTGCTTGATCCTCATCGGCGCCCTGAATCAAAAGCCGGGCATATTCGGCCGCAGTCTGGTTCAAGTGCAGCACAGTCGCCGCGTTGACGACGAGCAAACCACGCCCGTCGTTCTCCACCCGCAGGTGCAGACGGTACTGCTGCTCCGCGTCGGGCGGGGTTTGATAATGGAGTATCTCTTTGGAAAGAGGCTCCAGGGGGGTGAACCAAGATTTTATCGTTTCCAACAAGGGCATTTGACTTTCCTCCTCTGCGCTATCGCCCGATCATATCCCGCTGAACACAAGTATATCTCAACTTGACGCGGAGGTCAATTCACGTCTCCTGTTTGTCATTTCAGGTTTCTGTGCTATCATACGGCCCTATGAAAGAGCCGGGTTTTTTCCCCAAAACCCGGTTTCTCGGCGAATGAAAATGGATCAAGAACCGGAAATTTCGCTCCCCACAGAAGAACTGCGTTATTGCCCCGCCTGCGGCGCGCGCGTGGCCTCTCAAGCCACCACCTGTCTGATGTGCGGGGCTTCACTCGTGGAAAAAGCTACCGAGGGAGCAAAAGAAACGCAATCCAAGCTGCCCGCCTGGGTCAGGGCCATCATCGTCGTCGGGCTGGCGCTGATCATCCTGGCAGCAATCAGTTTTGGGGTCTATACGCTGATGACCGCCCAACCGGTCGACCTGACACCAACGGTCACACCTACCCGCACTCCCACCGCCACGCCACCCCCCACCACCACGCCAACCCCCACCGCCACGCCTTCCCCCACCCCCATCCCCCCGCTCGTCCATCAAGTTCAAAGCGGCGAGACGCTCAGCACCATCGCCGAGATGCACAACACCACCGTCGAGGACATCCTGGCCCTGAATCCGGGGATAGAATCGGAACGGCTGCAAATTGGACAGGTATTGCTCATTCCGGTGGGGACACCCACTCCGGCCCCCACCCCCACACTCGACCCCAACGCCCCCACGCCGACGCCCGGCGATTTCATCATCCACGTGGTCGAACCGGGCGAGACGTTGAGCGCCATCGCTGAGCAATACGGGGTCTCGGTGCAACTCCTCCGCCAGGTCAACGAGTTGCCCGTTGGCGACGACACTATTTTCGTCAACCAATCCATCGTCGTGCCGATTGGTACACCTGAGCCGACCCCCGTGCCGACCGTGGATCCCAACGCCACCCCCACCCCAGTTCCTCCTTACGTGGCTCCGCGGTTACTCAATCCACCCAACAACGGCATCCTCGTCGGAGATGGGGAACCCATTGCCCTGCAATGGACTGCGGTGAGCGTGCTGCAAGACGACGAGTGGTACCAGGTGAAACTCTTCCGCCCGCCCAGCAACGTTCCACTGGAGGTAATACGCACCCGCACCACCGTCTGGCGCGTACCGCTCGATCTGATCACAGCGGCCGGCCCCGGCGAATTCCGCTGGCAGGTGGGAGTAGTCCGCCAGGCCAGAGGAAGAAACAACAATCCAATTTACAAAAGCGCCAGTGCGCTCAGCGAGGAGCGGGCTTTTATCTGGCTGCCGGTCACTCCTACCCCTTCGCTGACCCCCACCAACACCGCCACACCAACGAACACGCCCACAGCCACGCCCACAGCTACCTCCACCATGACGCCAACGCTGACCACCACGTCCGCCCCACCCGCCGTCACTTTTACGCCCACCATCTCGACAACATCCCCTTGAGAAGGCCGACCGAGCTGGCAAATATTCGCGCCGCGCCGCCTGTTCACGGCGGCGCTGG
>CAYNVC010000068.1:6590-10272 GCA_964400615.1 uncultured Anaerolineales bacterium
GGCGGCGCTGGACGCTCTACGCGCCCCAAAACACATCCAGCACCGGCTCTTACAGGCCGGTGCGGATTGGGCAGATGAAATGAAACGCACCCGGATCGATCTCGGCTCCAATTCTATCCGGTTCAGCCGCCCTTTGATTTCCAATACCCCCGTTGCTGCACCGCCAGCACACGCGGCCGCGCCTGGCTGTAGAGCCAATAGCCGGGCCGCGAGACAGGGAAATCCCAGGCCCCAATGTGGCGCACAAACCGGCCGCCAAACCCACTTTTGAAGCGGTACACTCCCCACAGCGGATCGTCCGCGCTCAACTCGTCCGGCGCACCCCACATATCGTAGACCGTGCAGCCCTGCCCCTGCGCCCAGCGCATCGCTTCCCACTGGAGGAGGTGGTTGGGCATCCTGGCGCGGTGTACGGCGCGGGAAGCGCCGTACATGTACCAGGCCCGCCCGGCAAACCGGAAGAGGATGACCATCGCCACCGGTTCCCCCTCCACCTCGGCGATCAGCGGCTGCGCCAACCCGGCTTCGACGAACGACCCCCAGGCGTCCCGGTAATAGTCCTCTGCGCGGATGATGAACCCGTCGCGGGCCGCCGTCTCGGCGTACATCCGGTATAGCAGCGGCAGGTCGGCCAGGCCACCGGAGCGCACCGTCACACCCTTGCGCGTCGCCAGCCGCACGTTGTAGCGCCACTTGGACTTCAACGCCGCCAGCAGATCGTCGGGGCTGCGGTCAAGATCGAGCAGCATGGTGTTGCAGAACTGGATCTGCTCCGCCGAGGGCTGCCACCCCCGGCTGCGCAGCGCCGCGACCACCGCTTTCCCCACGGCGCTCTCGGCCTGCACGTCGGGGTCTATTTTGACGAACAGCGCCCGCTCCCGCCGGGCCGTATCCTCCAGGTAGGCCAAAATTTCCTCCAGGCGAGCCGGATTCCCATAATCGAGCACCGGCCCCTTGGGGACGTACATCACAGCCAGCGAGGAGCGGCCCAGCCGCCGGGTCAGCGTGGAGGCCGCCGCGCAGGGCAGACCGTCAGGCCCGCGCCACAGGTAGCGGGCCGGCCGCCACCCGTAGCGGGATTTGAACTCGCCCCACTCCCAGGTCTGGAGGACGTGGGCGGCGGGCAGGGTAGCCAGCGCGTCGTCCCATTCGGCGGGCGAGGCGTGCGAATCGAAACAGGTGAGGTGAGAGATGAGGCGTGAATTCATCTGCGCCGCCAGGCTGCCAGGATCGAGTACCCCGAAACCAACAAACGATAGCGCAGCGGCGCATAGACCCGATCCCACGCCCCCACGCTGCGCATCAACCGCCCGCCAAAGCCGCGCTTGAAGCGATAGACCGGCCACAGCCCATCCCGCCGCGTGGTGAAGCCGGACTCTAGCTCGTCCGCGTCCGCATCGGGGACGCCCCACAGGTCATAGCTGGTGCAACCCTGCTCCCGCGCCCAGCGCATCGCCTCCCACTGGAGCAGGTAGGTGGGCATTTTCTCGCGCTGCGCGTTGCCGGAGGCCCCGTAAAAGTACCACGAGCGCGGCGGGAGCGCGAACACCATCACTGCCGCCACCGGCTGCCCCTCCACCTCGGCCAGCAGCAGTTGCACCCGCCCCTGGGGCGCAAGGAGACGGTAGGCCGCTTCGTAATAAGCCGGGGGGTGGATTCCAAAGCCGTCGCGCGTGGCGGTGGCCGCGATCAGGGCGTAAAAAGCGGGCAGGTCGCTCTCCTCCCCCCGGCGCACGGTGACGCCGCGCCGCGCCGCCAGGCGGACGTTGTAGCGGGTTTTGGATTTCATCGCCGCCAGGATCGCCTCCTCGGCGGGAGCAATGTCCACGACGAGCGTGCGGCGCGGTTGGACGCTGCCCAAAGGGGAGGGACGGAAGCCAAGCGCCCGCAGCCGCTCGCGGTGGGCCGGTTCGTCCGGCAGGTCAGGCTCGACCGTGAGCGCGAGGGCTGAGCGAGAACGGGCCGCCCGGTCCAGCGCAGCCAGCAGCGCGGCGGTCTGCTCCGCGTCGGCCCAGTCCACCAGCGGCCCCCTGGGGACGTAGGCCAGGCAGCCCAGGCCGGGCGGCAGGCGACGATAGAGCACCTGCGCCCCGGCGACCAGCCCGCCATCCTCCACCAGCCCAACCCGCTCGTCGGCCCACCCGAACCGGGCTTTGAGCGCACCCCAGGCGCAGAGTTGGAGGAGATGTCCGGCGGGATGGGCAGCGACGAACCGGTCCCAGTCGGCCGGGGCGGGAGACGGCAGGGCCTCAAAGGTCATTCTTCCTCCCGCCGGGCGACGACGAGTAGGCCGCCCCCCTTCTCGCCGGGGGGCACGTCCATCTCGTAATACGGTCGCCAGCGGCGGCCGAGGTTCCGCACGACGGCACGGCGCACGAGTTTCTGATAGCCCAGGCGGCGCAACCGGGGCGAGGCCAGCACTCCCCAGGCCGAAAGCCGCCGCCCGACGCCGTAGCGGAGATTCATCCGATCCCACAATCGCTCGACCTGCTCCGGCATATAGTAGCGGGTCTCGACCACTTGCATCCCGGCAGTGCGGAGCAAACGCCGCCAATCGTCCGGGTTGTAGTAATGGTGGTGCTCCAGGCGGGCGTCAACCTGAGAAGCATACTCCTCGGCCCCGCCCAAATCACCAACGCTCGCGCGGCGGACGTAACCGTCGAGGAAATGGCGAAAGGCATCCGAGGGAACGGTCAAGATAAAACGCCCTCCCGGCGCGAGCACCCGCCCGGCCTCGCGCAGCACCGGCAGCAAATCGGGGATGTGCTCCAGCACCGAGTTGCTCAGGACTGTGGCGAACGTCCCGCTGGCGTAAGGCAACCTGTCCCCTCGGCCCAATTCGACGTGCCGGTACGCGCCCGACCGGGCAGCACGGCGCAGTTGCTCCAGCCACGGGTCTATCCCCGCTTCCACCCGCGCTCCCGCCCCAAAGAGCACCTGGGCGATCAGGCCATCGCCGCAGCCCAGGTCCAACAACGGGGATTCGTATTCCTCCGCCGCCGCCACGCGCAGCTCGACCGCCCGCCACAGCGCCACGGGCGGGGCGAACCAATAGGCATGCAACGATTCTGTGAGATAGTCGGAGACCATTTTCACCGCTTTCCGGATTTCAACCGCAAAAAGCGCCGCTTGCCCACCTGCAACACCTTTTCTCCCTCTACCTGGGTCTCGATTGACATCACCGGTTCGCCATCCAGTTTGACCGCGCCCTGCTGCACCAGTCGCCGGGCTTCGCTCTTGCTGCGCGTCATTCCCGCGCCGTGGATGACGTCCACAACGTTGGTCGGGCCGGGCAAGAGATACTCCGGCATGTCCTCCGGCAAGCGGCGTTGCTGGTGTACCCGTTCGAAATAAGCAGCGGCGGCATCGGCGGCATCGTCCCCGTCAAAGATGGAGACGATCTCCCAGGCCAGTTTCTTCTTGGCCTCCATCGGGTGCAAGTCACCCCGCTCCACCGCCCCCAGCAATTCGTCAATCTGCTCTGGCGACCAGCGGGTGACCAACTCGAACCAGTTGCGCATGGCCGAATCGGGGATGGACATGGTCTTGCCGTATTTTGTCTCCGGCGGTTCATCTATACCGACATAGTTGCCGGTGCTCTTGGACATACGCAGGTGTCCATTGGTGCCGACGAGGATGGGAAAGGTGAGGCAGACCTGTGGGTTTTGACCGTTAGTCTCTT
>CAYNVC010000069.1:0-10241 GCA_964400615.1 uncultured Anaerolineales bacterium
TCGGCGCGGGGGAGGCGGTGGGGGTCTCCGGGCCTGGCCCGCCGGCCCCGCCTGCTGCCTCGGTCACGGTCGGCGCGGGGGAGGCGGTGGGGGTCTCCGGGCCTGGCCCGCCGGCCCCGCCTGCCGCTGCGGTCACGGTTGGCGCGGGGGAGGCGGTGGGGGTCTCCGGGCCTGGCCCACCCGCCCCACCGGCTGCCTCGGTCGCGGTCGGCGCGGGGGAGGCGGTGAGAGCACCCTCGGCTGCCTCGGATACGGCGGTCGGCACAGAGGCGAATTGCCCGGCCAGTGGAAACGCGGCCAGTGTTCCCCCCAGGAGGAGCAGGAACAATCCGCCGAGCACGCGCCGCTTTTTCTTTTTGACCTCTTGGTCCAACTGGTCTTGCTCGAACATCACGCCTCGCCCTGCGCCCAGTCACGGGCCTGTTCGATCCAGGACTCGATGTCCGTCCGCTGCCATTCCTTGATGTCGAGCTTGCGGCGCAGTTGAGCGGGGTCGGCTGCGGCCAACTGCTGGTAGGTGTCCACGCCGGCGTCGCGCAGTTTCCACTGATAGACCGGGCCGATCCCCTTGATGACCGTCAGATCGTCCGGGTGGGTGCGCTGGTAGGACTCGAACTCGTCGCGCAGGCGATCCAATTGCGAATCCAGCGCCGCGAGTTGTTCGCGGACGTGGTGCACCTCCTGGTCGCGCTGGCGCAAAAAGTCGGCCAGCGTCTCGGAGGTATCGCTTCCTTCTTGTCCTCCCACGCCGGACACGAGGAACGCGGAACCCGTGCCCTGTTCCAGTTGCCGCCGCAGCTCCCGGTTCCGGCGGTACGCTTCGTCAATCAGCCACTCGGTCACAAAGCCGACAATCCCGCCGGCGACGACCAGCAGTAGGCCGATGAACAAGCCCATTGAAGCGCCCACACCAAAGGCCCAGGCGATGATAAAACCAATCGCCAACCCCAAGACAACCAGAACCACTCCAATTACTATTGTCACGACTGCCCTCCTTTGCTAACGTTTAGACACAACCTGCTGCGGAACGTGTTTAGTATAGCACAATGATGCGCCACAGGCAATAGGAGTTTGGTATAGCCCCAACGTCCCATTGACCGACGCGCTGCCTTGCTTTATACTTGATTGATGATATCTGTCAACCGGTTTATCAGCGTGCTCCGCAAAGAGTACCGCCACATCCTGCGCGAGCCGCGCACGCTGTGGATGGTGTTCCTCTCCCCCGCTCTCGTCCTCGTCGCCCTCTCCACCATTTTCGCCAGCGGCGGGGGACGGGTCGGGCTGGCGCTGTGGGACGGGGATCGCACCCCGCTCTCGCGCCAGTTCGCCGCCACCCTCTCCGGCGACGACGATTTTTCCGTCGCCTACGTGTCCGATTACGACGAGATCGAAACGCTGCTGGTGGAGCGAGGCGCGGACGCGGCACTGATCATCCCGCCCGGTTTCGCCGCGACGGTCGGCGCTGGACACGCTGCTCCCGTGCAGGTCGTCCTGGACGGGGTGGATACGCTCGTCGCCGGGCGGGCGACCGGCAGTCTGCTGGGGCACGCCGCCGATTTCGGGCTGGCGTTGAACCGGCAGTTCTCGCTGCCGCCGTTGCCCGTCACCATCCGCGCCCAATCCGCCTACCTGCCCCGGGACTCGGAACGGGAGAGCATGATCCCCGGCCTGATCCCAATCGTCTTTTCGCTGCCGGTGATGGCGGCCGCCCTGGCGCTGGCCCGCGAGCGGGAGAGCGGTTCGCTAGAGTCGCTCATCGCCACCCCGGTGCGGGGAGTAGAGTACATCGGGGGCAAGCTGGTCGCTTACGTCAGCGCCGCGCTGGTGGGACTGTTGCCGGTCTGGCTGGTGGCGACCCTGCTGTTCCACGTCTCCTTCCGCGGCAGCCCGCTGCTGCTCCTGCTGTTGACGACCGACTTTTTGCTCGCCAGCGTGGGGATGGCCCTCTTTATCGGCAACCTGGTGCACAGCCAGCAGACCGCCACCGTGGTCGCCCTCTTTATTTTCTTTGTCCCCGGATTTTTCCTGACCGGGATGATGGATCCCATAGATACCACCGACCTGCTGGGCAGCGCCATCTCGTATGCGCTGCCCTCCACTCATTTCGTGACCATCTGCCGGGCCGTCTTCCTCAAGGGGGCCACCCTGGCCGAGATGTACCGCCCGGCGCTGTGGCTGCTGACCCTCTCCGCCATCTGGATGGGATTGGGCGCAATGACTTTTAAGAAACGAGTACGTTAATGCAAGAAACGTTGAATCGCATCCGAGGGTTGGCAATCAAGGAACTGCTGCAACTGCGCCGCGACAAATTGCTGCTCCTGTTCGTGCTCCTGGCCCCGCTGCTGGAGCTGTTGCTGATGGGGAACATGACCGGCAGCGGGGTGCGGAACCTGCCGCTGGCCGTGATAGACCTGGACCGAAGCCGGGCCAGCCGCGAGTTGATCACCCGCCTGGCGCAGACGGACGAGCTGCTGCTCGAGACGTATGGCGACGACGTCGCCCAGGCGCGGGAGCGGATGCAGAGCGGCGCGGTCAGCGTCATCGTCGTCGTGCCGCCCGGCTACGGGGAATCGCTGGCCGACCCCCGGCAGAGCGCCGAGGTGCAGGTGATCGCCGATGGCTCCAATCAAGTGGTCTCCGCCGCCGCCATCGGCGCGGCCGAAGGCGTGGCCGCCGAGATAATCCGCGAGGTCGCGCCCGGCGGAGGGCCGGTTGACCTGCACTTTACGGCTCGCTTCAACGCCACGCTGACCGGGCAGCCCGGCGCTATCACGATGATGCTGGGGTTGATCGTCTACCAGGTGACGCTGGTCATCGCCGCCCAGGGCTTTACCCGCGAGCGGGAGAGGGGCACGTTGGAGCAGCTGCGCGTCACGCCGCTGGGGCGGATAGAGTTGATCGTGGGCAAGGCGATCCCGACCCTGCTGGTGGGGATGGTTGACTGTCTGCTGATGACCGGTGTGGCGGTCGCATGGTTCCATATCCCGGTGCAAGGTTCGTTGCTACTCTTGATGTTGTTTACAATTCCTTTTGTATTGACGCAGGTCGGCTGGGGCACGCTCATCTCGCTGATCTCGCGCACGCAGCAACAGGCGATGTTGTTCGTCTTTGCGCTGGCGATGTTGGAAATAGCCTGCTCCGGGTTTCTGGTTCCGGCGAGCAGTTTGCCGGAAGTGATGCGCTGGCTCTCCTACGCCTCGTCGGTGCAGCACTATATGGTGATATTGCGCGGGGTGCTGCTGCGCGGGGCGGGGCTGAGTGCGCTGTGGGGGCCTGGGCTGGCGCTGGGCGGGATCGCGCTTGGCGTAGCGACCCTGGCCTGGCTGCGCCTCCGGATGGGGCTGGACGCCGACTCGCTCAAGCAGCGGCTGCTTGCCTGGCGGCAGGGGCAGCGCCGTGAGCGGCGGCGCAAGCCGGCCTGCCGGAGGCAAAAACGGAAGCTGGTCGCGGAGCCGGTCTACGTGGACGTGGTGGACGTGCGCGAGTAGCGCAAGTTGGCAATTTGCGGGTTGACGTGGGGCGGTATCGTGCTACAATAGACCACAGAGTGATTATACTACACAGCACGTGGCTTATTGGGAGAGATAGCTTGTGTTCGTTGACCGCCAGGCCGAGTTGGATTTCCTCAACTCAATCTTGAGACGCAACCGCCCCACACCTGCTCAGTTCATCTTGCTGTACGGTCGCCGCAGAGTTGGCAAGACGGCTCTGTTGCGCCATTGGGCCGAGCAAGCGGGCGTGCCCCATACCTATTGGGTCGCCGAGAAAGAACCGCCCGCTCTGCAACGGCGCAAACTGTTCGCTCGTCTCCTGGGTCTCGAAACATCCCGGTCGGCGACGTTCGACTCGTGGGCCGACTGCTGGCAGGCCATCGCCGCTTTTCTGGGCGACCGCCGCCACATTCTCATTCTGGACGAGTTCACCTACGCCGTCGAATCGGATCCGGCTATGCTTTCCTCGCTCCAGCACGCCTGGGATCAGTGGTTCAAGCATTCCGGGTTGGTGTTGGTGCTGTGCGGCTCGCACGTCCGCACCATGGAGACTATCCAGAACCGCCAATCGCCCCTCTTTGGCCGCCTGACCGGGCAGTGGCGGTTACAACCTCTACCTTTCGCCGCTCTGCGGGAATTTCTGCCTGGCTGGTCGGTCGAGGAGCGTGTGGCGGCCTACGCCGTCGTCGGCGGCGTGCCTGCCTATCTCGAGTGGCTGGATGCCACCCTTTCGCTCAGCGACAATGTCGGCCACGTGATTCTGTCACCGGGCAGTATGTGGGTCGCCGAACCGGCCTTTTTGCTGTACGACGAGGTGCGTGAACCGGGTACCCATCTGGCCGTCCTCAAGGCCATCGGAGCGGGCAACCACACCCTGACCGAGATATCGAACGCTGCCCTGGTGGGCAAGTCTCACCTCTCGGCTTACCTGTCCCGCTTGCAGGAACTCGGTCTGGTGGAGCGGCGCTTGCCCGTGACCATCCCTCCGGCCCAGCGCCGCCGCGCCCGGCGAGGACGTTATCATCTGCGCGATCCCTACTTTCGTTTTTATTTTCGCTTCATTGCGCCCTACAAGGACGAGGTGTCATACCGCCCGGAGCGAGTGTTGCCCCGCATTCAGGATGGGCTGCGTGCTTTTGTGGGAATGACCGCCTTTGAGGAACTGAGCCGCAGATGGGTGGCCGAGCGGGGGCGGGCAGGGGAACTCCCTCTGACAGTCCAGGAGGTAGGAAGCCATTGGAGCCGCGCGGTGCAGGTGGATGTGGTGGCTGTGGACTGGACGGAGCGGGCAATCCTGCTGGGAGAGTGCAAATGGGGGACGAATGATGTAAGCCGGGCCGTCGTGCGTGATTTGGTGGAGGTCAAGACCCCAAAGGTGCTGAAAGAGTTGCCCCAAGAGGGATCAGGGTGGCGCGTTCACTATGCCTTTTTTGCCCGCGCCGGGTTCACCGCAGCGGCACGGGCAAGGGCCAGGTCGGTCGGGGCGCAGTTGGTAGACCTGGCGACCCTGGAAGCTGGTCTCGCTGTCGGGCAAGCGACAAAAGAGTAGCACAAGTTGGCAACAAGCCCCCAGTCTCTGGGGGCGTTTGCATTTCAGGCACATTGTAGGGCAAGTTGCCAACTTGCCATCGGTCTGTACTCAAAGAACAAACCAAATTTCAGGCACGTCGTGGGGCAGGTTGCCAACCCGACCTACCGTCCCAGGTGCATTGGCATGATCACGTGGGTAAAATCAACATCGCCCACGGGCCGGATGACGCCGGGGCTGGATGACGTGGTCGTATCCAGCGCCACCTGGGGGCTACCGGCCACCGAGAGCACGTCAATCAGATATTTGACGTTGAACGCGATCTCGATCTCGTCCCCCTCGATGCTGGCGTCCAACTCGCTCACGTCGTCGCCGGTCTCGGCCGAGGTGGCAGAGACCACCATGTGGCCGGGGGCCAACTCGGAGCCGGGTTTGACGTGCAGCCGCCCGATGTGGGCCGCGTCGCGGGCAAAGATGAGCGCCGTCTTGCACGCCTTGAGGAAAGAGGCTGTATCCACCACAGTGTGGGTGGTGAGATCGCGCGGAATGATCTGCTGGTAATCCGGAAAGTTGCCGTCAATCAACTGCGAGACCAGCACAATGTCGGTGAGCTGAAAGAGCACCTGGTTGCGCGTGGGTGTGACGGTGATGACGACCGGCTCCTTTTGCTCGCCGCTGATGCGGCTCAACTCGACCAATGCCCTGGCGGGGACGATGATGCTGAACGGGTCGGCGATGGCCTGGGGCAGCGCAAAGGTGCGCACCGAGAGGCGGAACCCGTCGGCGGCGGCCAGCGTGAGCTGTGACTCTTGGAATTTGGCGAGTACGCCGGTGAGGATGGGGCGGCTCTCGTCGGTGGCGGCGGCAAAGGCGACCTGTTGGATCGCCGTGCGCAGCACGTCCGGTTCGATGGGGATGCCCCCCTCTCCCTCCGGCACCGGCACGAGCGGGAATTCCTGGGCGTCAATTCCCTTGATGTTGGACTCGCTGCGCCCGGCCCGCAGGTTGAGCGTCTGCGTGCGGACGTCCAACTCCATGTCCACCTGCTCCGGCGGCAGCGCGTTGACCAGGTCGATCAGGGTGCGGGCGGGGACCGTCACCGCCCCTTCCTCCTCCACTTTGGCCCCGATCCAGCAATTGATGCCCACCTCCAAATTGGTGGCGGATAGCTTGAGCCGTCCGGCGTCGGTCGTCAAGAGGACGTTGCCCAGCACCGGAAGTGTGGAGCGGGGCGAGACCGCCCGCCCGACGATGCCAAGACCCTTGGCCAGGTTTTCCTGCAGGCAGGAGACTTTCATCAGCGTAACCCTCCTCAAAAGTTTTAGACTGTGGTCTACTGGGACAAGAATTTATCCAGATCGTAATTGCCACTGTTGAACTCTACCAACCGCACCCAATCTATCGCGCCGCTGCTATTGCAAAACCTCTCGATAAATTGTCTGGTAAACCTGTTTACAACCTGGCCGCGCTCTGCGTAGAACGCTTCGTTATGCTCTCTGGCACGATACCCAATCGGCTCAATGATGTCGGTGTACAAATCCTCATCTTTGCTGATCAGATACCAAAAGTTCTGCCCCACCACTTTCAAATAGCCATCCTTCGTATAGCTCGTGCGCGTCTTGCCGTAGCAGATACCCAATACTGGTTGCACACTCAATGTGGTGCGTGATTGTTTGACGCGAATAACAGCGTCTCGCAAATCCTGAGCAAGTTTCTTGTGCTGCGAGCTGTTTCCCCAATTCGGGCCGGATTTGATCGAAACTATGTAATGTGTGCCGGCATGAATGAACTCTAAATCCACGCCTTGAGTAGTTGATTTATGCCCCCCGCACGTTTGCTCTGTAATGAAAACTGCCAGCCCTTCGAGAAAGTCTCCAAAATGTTTTTCTTCCGACGAAGAAAGAAAAGCCTCCAGCAGACCTTCTATCAACTCTCCGGCGGTAGTAATATGTTTTGCTTTGAACAGATAGGGGTTTTTCTTGAGCAGACGCTCGAGTTTGAGTTGCTCCAGCGAAGCAATGCGGCGCTGATGAAAATAAACAATGTTCGAGTTGACGTACTCACGGACCAGTTCCAGATCCAATGCTTTCATCCCGCGCTCCTTGCGGCCAGATCATCAAACAGGCGCGGCTGCACTTGCATCACCCTTTCCTTTGCCATCCGACAGTACTCTTCGTTCACGTCAATTCCTACATATTTGCGCCCAAGTCGTTTGGCAGCGACCGCCGTGGTTCCCGACCCGACAAATGGATCCAGCACAACATCACCCTCTGCTGTGAACAACTTGATAAACCAGGCCGGCAAGTCTACCGGAAAAGTTGCACTGTGACCACGGTTCGAGCACTCGGTAGCCATGTGAATGACATTGTCGGGATATACCATTTCACGGCCGACCCAGTTTGAAATGTTCTTGCCAAATCCGCTCTGCACCCTGGACTCGTCCCTGGTTTTGTCGACCGCGCTGAGTTTAGCCAGGCGATCCTGTGCCCAATCTCCAACGGGAACCATGACGGCTTCCTGGTACATGTCGAATTTGCGATGTTTGTTAAATTGCAACAATCTCTCCCAGGCATCCCTGAATCTGTTGGGCCATTTACCGGGATAAGAGTTTTTCTTGTGCCATATAAATTCTTCGGTCCACAGCCATCCTTGTTCCCGCATCCCCAGTATCAATTCGATTACATAAGTGTGACGTTCGCCGTTGACTGCTTTTTCTTTAATGTTCAGGATAAAGGTCCCGGTGGGTTTGAGCACGCGCCGGAACTGCTCCGCCTTGGGCAAAAACCAATCTACATATTCGTCGGGCCTCACGCCCCCATACGTTCTCTTCCGCTGGTCTGCATAGGGCGGTGAGGTAAAGATCAAATCAACCGAGTTGGCGGGAAAATCCGCGAGGGCTTGTTCACAATCGTCGTGAATGATCCTGTTCACAAAATCCATACTCGTTTCACCCGCGCCACCCATTTGCTCTATTATACTACAAAAGGCGCAAGCCCAAAAGAAGCGATTTGGATTTGGCGCTACTTGCAGGACGGGCAAAATTTGTTTTTGGCGAACCGCACACGAACCGCGTCACCCTGAAACCTCTTCATCGAGGCCGGGTATTTCCAGATGCACCACCTCGCCGTGGACGTTGACGGTGGCGCGGAATTTGGTCATCCACAGGGCGGTGCGCAGTTCGTCCACGTCCACGTTGCCCGGCTCCAGAATGCGGTCCATATTCTCGATGGCGTGCTCGATTGCCGGGCGGGTGAACAGGTCCTCCTGGCCCATCATCTGGATCATCCCCTCGACGATGACGTCCTGTAGTGGCAGGATGCGTTCTTTCATCATCTCGACGATCTGGCGGTCCACGCGCTCGGCCTCGACGTGGCGCATAAAGTCCCCGTCCGGCACGGCGTAATGTGGAGCCCCGCCGATGTAGACTTCTTTGACCGGTTGTCCTTCTTCGTTAAAGACCAGGTCGGTAAACAGCGCCCGGCGGGCAGGCTGGTTCATTTTACGCCTCCTTCGATCACTGTTTTGAAATCGTATATCCCATCGCGCACCGCAAAGCGAGCGCCGCATCCGGCACAGGTGAGCGCGTTCCCCTCCTCCGTGAGCGCAGTCGAGCCGCAAGCGGGGCAGCGGAAAAAGGCGTCCGGCGGGGGGGGCGATTTCTCGGCGCTGGCAGCGCAGCGCACGAACACGCTGGGGGTCAGTTGCCACAGCGCACCGCTGGGCTGGCACAACCGGTCGAGTGAGACGAGCAGGCCGGTTGGAACCAGTCGCTTGAGCAGCCCCAGCCGAAAGTGGGAGACGGTGCGCTGTTTTTGCACCCGCAGCCCGGCCTGGGCCAGGTGCTCCCGTATCCAGGCCGGGTGAAAGTCAAAGTTCAGTTCCACGAACTCGACCGGTTCCCGCTCAAAGGGGGACCATGCCTGGCGGCGCAGCAGGTAGCGCAGGATCGCCTTCAGGTTTCGTTTGTTGGCGAATTCGAGCAGGAACGTGCCGCCGGGGGCGAGTATCCGCGAGATGCCGCGCAGCACCGCCGGGGCGTCGGCGGCGTGGTGGAGCACGCGCACCATCGTCACCGCGTCGAACAGGGCGGGGGCGAAGGGTAACTCGTAAAAGTCGCCGGCCACGTAGAGGTAGCGGGGCCGCCCGCCGGGGGCGGAATCGCCCCACAACTCTTGGGCCTGGCGCAGTTGCGAGAGGGCGTAATCGAAGAACACCACCTCGTCGTACCCGCCGTAGAGGGGGGCCAACCGCCCGTACCCCGCGCCGATCTCGACCAGGCGGCGCCCGGCCGGCGGCAGCAAGCTCCGCACCGCCGCCCGCTCGGCCCCGTCCTCGTACTCGCGCCCCTGCCCCCAGAACTCGGCGCGGTAGGCGGAGCCTTCGTAATCGCAGATGGGAACGTCAGTCAATATGGAATTGCTCCTTTCAATCCTGAAAAATCAATTCCCCAACTCTATCCCGTCCGGCAAACTATCCAATATATCCTGCACCGGGCGGAACACCGCCCGCAAGTCCTGTACCGCCGGGTCCAACCCCGATTCTCCCAGTTTGATGCTCACCGGAACCTCCATCTGGATGGGGATGGTCTGGCTGACCGGGACGTTCATCCGCACGGGGATAGTCTGGCTGACGGGCACAACCATGCTCAGGTGAACCGGGAGCTGCATTCCGGTCGGCAGGGCGAGCGAGACGGAGCCGTTGATCACCCCGCCGCCGCCGGGCAGGTTGAACTGGGCCGGCATATTGAGCGGCACCGGCGCGTTCAAGACGACGACGGTATCCTGGTCAATGGTCAGGTCGAAATCTATGGGGAGCGGCTGGTTGAGCGGCATGTTGAACCGGATGGGCATAGGTTCGTCTATTTGCACGGTGGTATCAACTGTGGCCTCCCCCAGCCCGACGAAGGCGGCGTCCAGGTCGTTCAACAGCGGTTCGACCAGGCCGTTTTTGATCTCGAACGCGGCCTTGAGACCTGGCACACTCATCACGAGCAGAGAGGCGACCAGGATAAAGTTGACGGCGAAGGAAAAGATGATGGCGATATCTTTGAAGGCGTGCCAAAAGCGCTTGAGCCGTTCCATCGTATGACCTCCTGTGCTGTGCAAATGACGCGAGTGATGGTATATTAGCATCACCGGGGGAAAAGCGCAACCCGGCTCTGGCGGTGAGTTCTCGGGTTTCGATCATACGGCAATTATAGGGCAAGTGGATAAAGATGCAAG
>CAYNVC010000070.1:0-10173 GCA_964400615.1 uncultured Anaerolineales bacterium
CGCACGGTGGGATTGCCGGCGGCCATCGGCGCACGTATGATCTTGGAAGATAAAATTGCCTTGACCGGCGTTCACGTCCCCGTGCTGGCCGAAATCTACGAGCCGGTGCTGGAAGCGCTGGAGCAGCAGGGCATCAGTTGCGTTGAAAGGACGACCGCTCTCGACTGACCCCGGTCTGGCGCTGGGTGTGAGTCACTTTTTTGCGCCGGATGGCTGGTTTTGCCTGGGAACGCGGCCAGGATGGCCGCGTTCCGGTGTGCCAGCCGGGTCGCGGGCGTCCCCGCATGCGGCCAGGATGGCCGCGTTCCAGTGTGCCAGCCGGAACGCGGGTGTCCCCGCATGCGGCCAGGATGGCCGCGTTCCGGTGTGGCCGTGCTCCGTGGCACGCAAAAATATGACGCGCACCCTTGCCCATTTCTGGCGCTGTTGTGCTTGACTCTGTCGTGCTATTGTGGTACTATGCAAAGTGTACAGCATTCGAACAATGGCGGGACAATATAACAAGGAGGAGGTAGACCCAATGAATAAGACCAGATTCTTCTTGCTTCTGAGTATACTGGCCGTGTTGGCCCTGACTGCCACTGGCTGTTACAGAGAGGCAGCTCCCGACGTGACGCCGACACAAGCCGGTGGGGCGCAGGCTGCTCCCACGACGGCAGTGGAGGATGGTATGCCCAACCCCACGGATCTGGCGGCCACGGCAGAGGCGAACTCGGCTATGGCGACTCAGGCAGCCCTGAGTGAAGCAGAAGCAACCCCGGCGGACCAGGCACCTACCCAGCCGCCGGTTACGCCGACGCCGTCTCCGATCCCGGCCGCTCCCTCTGCCACCCCTGCACCTGCCACGCCGACCCCCAATGCACCCGCGCCCACGGCCCAATCGGGCAGCGGGGGGCAGGTAGTGCACGTGGTACAACGCGGCGAAAATTTGTTCCGCATCGCGCTGCGCTACAATACCACGGTGCCGGCAATCGCCAACGCCAACGGCATCGCCAACCCGGCCCTGATCTATGTCGGGCAAAAGCTGATCATTTCGTCTTCCGGCGCTCAACTGCCCGCGCCCTCTTCCGGCGGGAGCACGTACACGGTGCAGCCAGGCGACAATTTGTTTCGCATTGCGCTGCGCTACAATCTGAACTATCTGTACCTGGCGCAATACAATGGCATCGCCAACCCCTCTAGCATCTATGTCGGTCAGGTGCTGCGCATCCCGTCGCACTAGCGCTTCCTGGTACAATCAAGGGCCGTGGGGCTTTCCCCACGGCCCTTTGCATATCCAATGGGAACAGTAACCGCCGGGACAGCCTCCACGGAAGGGCTTTTGCTGCTGGAGCGCGGTCTGGACGGTCGCCCGCAGCGTTGAACTTGTCGGCCAGCAAATCTAATGAAACGCCAACGTTGCTCTTATGTATTTCTGATACAAAGGAGGTATATTGAACTCGAAACTGAAATAGGAGGAAACAAATGGGCAAAATAATCGGAATTGACCTGGGTACGACCAACTCTGTCGTCTCTGTGATGGAGGGCGGTGAACCGACCGTCATCCCCAGCGCAGAGGGGGGACGATTGTTCCCTTCGGTCGTCGCCTTTACCAAGAACGGCGAACGGCTGGTGGGGCAAACCGCCCGCCGTCAGGCGGTCGTCAACCCGGATAACACCGTCTTTTCTATCAAGCGGCTGATGGGTCGCCGGTACGACGATCCAGAGGTCGAAAAAGCACGCCAGATTCTGCCATACAAAATCGTGAGTGGCCCTTCTGGCGACGCACAAGTGCACATCCCGCAGACCGGCAAGAATTACACGCCGCAGGAAATTTCGGCCATGATCCTGCGCAAGCTGAAGGAGGACGCCGAAGCCTACCTGGGCGAGCCGGTCACACAGGCGGTCATCACCGTGCCGGCCTACTTTAACGATAGCCAGCGCCAGGCGACCAAGGACGCCGGGCAGATCGCCGGGCTGGAGGTGATGCGCATAATCAACGAGCCGACAGCCTCGTCGCTGGCCTATGGGCTGGACAAGGAAAAAGACGAGACGATTTTGGTTTTTGACCTGGGCGGTGGCACGTTCGACGTCTCCATCCTGGACGTGGGCGAGGGAGTGGTCGAAGTGCAGTCCACCAGCGGTGACACATTCCTCGGCGGCGACGACTGGGATCAACGCATCACCGATTACGTCGCCGACGAGTTCAAAAAAGACCAGGGAATTGACCTGCGTGAGGATCGCCAGGCGTTGCAGCGGCTCAAGGAAGCGGCGGAGAAAGCCAAGATCGAGCTTTCCACCGTGCTAGAGACCGAGATCAACCTGCCCTTCATCACCGCCGACGCCTCCGGCCCCAAGCATTTGCAGATCAAGTTGACGCGGGCCAAATTGGAGCAGTTGACTCAAGACCTGGTCGAACGTTGCCGGGGGCCTTTTGAGCAGGCGTTGAAAGACGCCAGGCTCAAGGCCTCCGATTTGGACGAGGTCGTGCTGGTGGGTGGCGCGACCCGCATGCCGATGATCCAGGCCCTGGTGCGCGATCTGACCGGCGGCAAGGAGCCGCACAAGGGAGTCAATCCCGACGAAGTGGTCTCAATCGGCGCGGCCATCCAGGCCGGGGTGCTCTCCGGCGAGGTCAAGGACATGCTGCTCCTGGACGTGACTCCCTTGACGCTGGGCGTGGAGACTTTGGGCGGGGTGATGACGCCGCTCATCGAGCGCAACACCACCATCCCGGTGCGCAAGAGCGAGACCTTTTCCACCGCCGAGGACGGTCAGACCGCAGTGACGATCCACGTCCTGCAAGGGGAGCGGCCAATGGC
The DNA here is from genome assembly GCA_964400615.1 of uncultured Anaerolineales bacterium. Lineage (GTDB taxonomy): Bacteria > Chloroflexota > Anaerolineae > B4-G1 > B4-G1 > B4-G1. The sequence goes on from CAYNVC010000070.1 coordinate 2,802, forward strand.
AGCCGACAACAACAGCCTGGGGATGTTCAACCTGGAAGGTATCCCGCCCGCTCCGCGCGGCGTGCCGCAGGTCGAGGTGACGTTCGACATTGACGCCAACGGCATCCTGAATGTCTCGGCCCAGGACAAGGCCACCGGCAAGGAGCAACAGATCACCATCACCGCCAGCACCAACTTGAGCAAGGATGAGGTGGAGCGGCTGGTGCAGGAGGCCAAGCGGCACGAGAGGGAAGACCAAAAGCGCAAGGAACTGATCGAGGCCCGCAACACCGCCGATGCACTGACCTATCAGATGGAAAAGACGTTGCGTGACCTGGGTGATAAAGTGTCCGCTTCCGACCGGGAGCGCGTCGAGAAAATCATCGCCGACCTGAAAAAAGCCCAGGAGGGGGAGGACGCCGCCCGCATCCGGCAACTGATCGAACAATTGCAGCAGGCCAGCCAGGCCATCGGGCAGCAGATGTACGCCCAGCAACAGGCCACCGGCGGGCCACAGCCGGGCGGCGCCGGATTCGACTCTGGCCCGACGGGCGGGCCGCAGCCGGGGGACGAGGACGTGGTCGAGGGTGAGTTCCAGGAAGTTTAGAGCAAGGTGCAACGAGCAAGAAACCAGGTTTTTCCCCAAAAACCTGGTTTCTCACTTGCATACGAGAGGATGAATTTATGACCAGAGTAAAAATCCCCGTCCGCATCCAACCGCCGGTCGTCGAGGAAGGGGCGCTGGTTGCCGAAGCCGCTCCGCCCGTGGTGGACGTGGCAGCACAGCCGGCGGAGCCATCTGCATCGCCGCCGGCGCCGGCGCAACCTGCCAGCGGCAACGCGCGGGAAGAAAAAGAACTGGCCGAGTGGCGCGACCGGGCGCTCCGCCTGCAAGCCGAGATGGAAAACTTTCGCCGGCGGCAGCAGCGGCTGGCCGACGAGCGCGTCACCGCCGAACGGGAGCGGCTGCTGCGCGATTTCCTGCGCGTGACCGATGACCTGAAGCGGGCGCTCGACTCGGGAGCGGACGCCGCGAGTCTGCGGCAGGGAGTTGACTTGACTCTGCAAAGTATGACGCGCTTACTGGAGCAGGAGGGAGCCAAACCGATCCAGGCCGCAGGGGAACCGTTCGACCCGGCCTGGCACGAGGCGGTGAGCAGTCTCCCCCACGAGCAGGTTGGGCTTGAGCCGGATACCGTGGCCGAGGTGGTGAGCGCCGGTTATCGCCTGGGCGACCGCCTCCTCCGCCCGGCCCGCGTCGTCGTGGCGGTCTGATCCCAGCGGTGAAAAAGAGATGGAATACAAAGACTATTACAAAATCCTCGGCGTCGGCCAAGACGCAGACGAAAAAGAGATCAAACGGGCTTTTCGCAAACTCGCCCGCAAACACCACCCGGACGTCAACCCAGGCGACGAGGCGGCCGAGGAGCGGTTCAAAGAGATCAACGAGGCCTACGAGGTGCTCTCCGACCCGGAAAAACGGGCCAAGTACGACCGGTTGGGGGCCGACTGGCAGCGCTGGCAGCAGAGTGGAGGCCGCCCCGGCGATTTCAACTGGGGGCAATGGGCCGGAGCGCCGGGCGGCGTCCACGTTCGCTATGGCACGCCGGAGGACTTGCAGGACATATTCGGCGGCGGCGACCCGTTCTCCGATTTCTTTAGCCAGATATTCGGCAGGATGGGGGGCGGGGCCGCGCCGGGCGGATTCCAGAGTCGTATGCGCCCACGGCGCGGGCAGGATTACGAGCAAGAGGTCGAGATCAGCCTGCGGGAAGCCTACCAGGGCGCACGGCGCACGTTGCAAAAGGATGGCCGTCGCCTGGAGGTCAAAATTCCACCCGGCGCTCGCACCGGCACCCGGGTCCGTATGAGCGGCGAGGGGGGGCTGGGAGCGGACGGCGGGGAAGCGGGCGACCTGTACCTGCGTGTCCGGGTTGCGCCCGACCCGCAGTTCGAGCGCCGGGAGGACGACTTGCACGTGACGGTTCCGCTCGATCTCTACACGGCGGTGCTCGGCGGCAAGGTGCAGGTTCCAACTCTGAGCGGCCCGGTCACGCTCACCATCCCACCCGGTACACAGAACGGGCGCGTCTTTCGGCTGCGTGGCAAGGGCATGCCTCACCTGCGTCGGCCCAAGCAGCACGGTGACATGTACGCCAAAGTGGAGGTGCGCCTGCCGGAGCGGCTCACTCCCCGCCAACGGGAACTGTTCGAGGAATTGAGGAAAATCTCTGGCAAGGAGGGCAGACGATGACCGGGAGAGAACAAACCACCTGCATCACCATCGCCGTTGCCTCCCACCGCACCGGGCTGTCGCCGCGCACCGTCCGCCGTTACATCCGTCGCCAGTTGGTGAGCCAAAAGTTGACCGAGGCCGAGCTGGCCGAACTGCGCCGCATTCGCCGCCTCACTGCCCTGGGGGTGAACCTGGCCGGGGTCGAGATCATCCTCCGCATGCGGAGACAGATCCAAGAGTTGCAGGCGGAGGTGGCGCGACTGGAACGGATTGTTGCTTCCGGGGAGGCGTGGAACAGATGAACGAACACAGAATTCTGACTGGTATCTTGCTGGTGACGCTGGTCGGCGCGGTGCTTGGGTGCGGGCCAACTGGGCTATTAGGCACTGCCGCCACTCCAGCGCCGACCGTCCCGCCAACGCCGACTCTGACCCCGCCCCCGTTGGCGCAGCCGACCGAGGAGCCGGCCAACGCGCTGGAGGCGCAGGTCGAGGCGGTCTACGATATGGTCGGGCCGGCGGTGGTCAACGTCACCAGCGTGAGTTACGCCTATGACTTTTTCTTCCGCCCCATTCCCCAGGAGGGAACCGGCTCCGGCTTTATCTACGATACCGAGGGGCACATCGTCACCAACTATCACGTGGTGAAAGACGCAGAGGAGCTATCGGTGACTCTGACCGATGGACAGGTCTATCAGGCCGAGATCGTCGGCGTGGACCCCTCCAATGACCTGGCGGTGATCCACATCCAGGCCGATGACCTGCCGCAGCCGGTCGCGCTGGGTGATTCGGACAGTCTGCGCGTGGGCCAGTTCGTCGTTGCCATCGGCAACCCGTTTGGGCAGGTGGGCAGTTTGACCGTGGGCGTGGTCAGTGCCCTGGGGCGGATCATCGAAAGCCCCGATGGGCGGTTCATCGGCGAGGCGATCCAGACCGATGCGGCGATCAACCCCGGCAATTCGGGTGGGCCGCTGCTCGACCTGCGTGGGCGGGTGATCGGCGTCAACTCACAGATCATCAGCCCCAGCCGCGCCTCGGCCGGGATCGGGTTCGCCGTGCCTGCGGACACCGTGCAGCGGGTCGTGCCGCAGTTGATCGCCCAGGGCCGCTATCCGCACCCCTGGTTGGGGGTCGAGTACCTGCCGCTGACCCCGGAGTGGGCGCAGGCGATCCGCCAGGCCGGGATGCAGGTGCCGGGCGACACGGGGTTGCTCGTGGTCAGAGTCGCGCCCGGCAGCGCCGCCGATCAGGCCGGAATCCGGGGCGGGAACCAGGTGGCGCGGATCGGCAACGCCCGCGTCCCGCTGGGCGGCGACATCATCACCGCCCTCAATGGCACAGCGATGACCACATCCAAAGAGTTCGTCGCTTACCTGGAAACCGAGACGCAGGTGGGGGACACAGTCGCGGTGACTATCGTCCGCGACGGGGAAGAGCAGACCGTCCAGGTGACGCTGGGGGAGAGGCCGCAGTAGGATTTGTTCTCAGTGCCGCCATTTGGGGTTTTTCTTTTGCAAGTGGAATGGCAGACGGCGGGCTGGGAGACTTGCTCTACCCGCCCCACTCGAACGCGCCGACCGGGATCACGTCGTCCGGCAGCCGTTCGCCGCCGCTGTCGCTGACGGGCAGCCGCTCTGACGTGAGCAGGTCGTACAGCCCCGCCAGCAAGTGGTACGCGCCGGGGGGCGCATCGGCGGGTATCTCCAACCGGTACGTATCCGCTACCACCTCGCCGGGCAGCCAGTGGGTGGTGGGGTGCGCTCCCCCCTGGGGCACGGAATCGGCCTGGGCATAGATTTGCCCATCTGGCCCCACCAGGTGCAAAAAGACGGTGTACGAGCAATCCACGAACGTCTCCGCCTGCCAGTATAACGCCACCTGCACGCTCTCATCAGTGACCGCCACCTGCGTCCCGGTCAGGGAAATCGCGTTGCCCAGCCGGTAGCTCACCGGCTGCGCTTCCGGTGGCAGGGCAAATGTGCGGGTCACGGCGACATAGACCGTCCCCAGCAATGCCTCCCCGTCTGCCGAAACGGCCCGCAGGGGGGTTGAGCCGCCCAGGGCATACGGCGATATGGGGACGCGGGTGACGGTGCGGTAGCGGTCGCCCGTCTGCCACACCCCGGTCGCGCCTGGCTGGGGGAGGAGTGTGGTTTTGTCGTCCGCTCCCTCTGGCGCCAGGTACGGCTCGTCGAATGGGGCCGTGACGCGCCACGCGGCCTCGACCGTCACTTCCCCGCCCGGCAAAACCCGCTCCGGTGTGACGCTCGCCGCCTCCAACACCAGTCCCCCCAGGTGGGCAGGGGCGGCGGTGAGTGCGCCCGTGAAGGGCGCGGCGGGCCGGGCGACGGTCACGGGGCCGGCCGTGGCCGTGCCACGCTCAGTGCCGTCCGGCTCGTAGACGCGCAGTTGCAACGTGTAAAAATCACCCGGCGGGATGCCGGGCGCGGGGCGCAGGCTGTACCGGCCCAGCACCGGCTCGTTCGTGGGCCAGCGCCCGGCCACCAGGTAGGGGCCGCTGATGGCCGAATCGGCCCGGCCCCACTCGACGCCGCCGGTATCCACCAGCCGGGCCGAGACGGAGAGGTGAAGCGGCAGCGGCCCGTGCGTTTCCCAGTAGCAGGCCGCTTCGATCCACTCGTCACCACGGGGCTGCTGTGGGAGCGCACAGCCGATCAGGGTCAGCGGTGGGTCGAGCGCCGACCCCAGGGGCGGCGGAACGGCGGGGGTGGGAGCGAGTTCCCTCCCCGCCAATCTATAATGGCGCAACTGCAGGCCGCCCGGCTTTTCCGTCCGCAGGGTCTCCGTCCCGGCCTGTTCCAACAGGTGTGTGACCAGGTCGGTCGGATCCACCACCCAGGGTTCCCACTCCACCAGCCAGACCCCGGAGCGTCCGGCGAGTGCGTCGTTGAGCCGGGGAGCGGTGTTGCGGTAGTGGAGGACGTGGCGCACGTCCAGGATGGGGTCGGCGGGGAGGGGAATCCAGTTCTCTGGCCCAAAATAGTATTGCCAGACGGGAAAGGTGTGACCGGGCACGAGCAGCACGGTCTCGTCACGTCCCATCTGCTCCCGTACCGTCCGGGCGGCGGCGCGGAAATCGGATTTGGTGCAGGCGGGGTCGAAATGCAGGTTGCACAGCCCCAGGCAGGAGGTCGTCAGCAGGGCGGCGAGGAGTGACAGGCCCAGTGCGCGCCGCCATCCGGCGCGGCGCAGCAACGTCGCCATCCCAATTGCGGGCAGCAGGAACAGCGGCGGGGAGGCCAGGATCAGGTAGCGCGGGGAGAACTTGGGCACGTTCTTGAACAACAGCGCCAGCGCGGCGACCGGCACGGCAAAGTAGGCCAGCAGAAAAGAGTCGTTCCTGAGGCTGCGCCGGGTCAAAAGCCCTGCCAGGCAGGCGCTGCCCCATATCCACACCGCCGCCGTCGTTGCCGTCTCGCTCATCATCCCGCCGGTCACGAATCCCCGGAACGTGCCTGAGAGGACGAACTGCCAGTCGAGTTGCCCGGCCCAGTAACCACCGTTCTGCCCCAAAAAGGGCCGGGCGTAGAGCAGCCAGGGGAGCCAGGCCAGCGCGGCCACGGCGAGGGATAATCCACCTCGTTTGAGAAGCGCCGGGCGGCGCGACAAAATCCCCACTGCCAAAATCACGAGGGCGTGGAAAACGAGCAGGAATCCGCTGGTCGTGTGGGTGTACAGAGCGAGCGCGTCCGCCAGGGCCAGCCCGGCCCACAGCCAGCGCCGCGCCGGAGATTTGAGCGCCCGCAGCAAAAAGAGCGTCCCCAACAGGCCCCAGAGAGCCTGGAATGTGTACATGCGGGTGTCCTGGCCGTGCCAGACGTAAAAGGGGGACACGCCCGCCAGGAGACCGGCCAGAAATCCGGCGAACCGCGAGTGCAGGTCGTGCCCCAGGCGGATCATCACCGCGATCATCAGCGTCCCGGCCCAGACGGAGAGGAAGCGGGCAGCGAACTCGGTCCATCCGGTCAGCGGCAGCCAGAGCGCCAGCAGGGAGTGGTAGAGTGGGGGGGTGAATTCTCGCGCCGTCCAGTGGATGATCTCGCGCAATGGGAGGTGGGCCACAAAGATGCAATATCCCTCGTCGTACCACAAGCTTTGCGCGTCCAGGCGGTAGAGGAGGATGGCCCAGGCTGAGAGAACGAGCAATGAACAATAATGAGAAATGGGTGGTCGTGAGCGGGGGGCGAGTTGGCCGTTTTTCATTGTCAGAGCCTGCCAAAGAAGGCGGCGGTCTGGCGGGCTATGCGCTCCCAGGTGAACTCGGCCGCCAATGACCTGGCTCCCGTTTCCAGACGTGCCCGCAACGCGGGGTCGCCCGCCAGACGCACCACCGCATCCGCCAGTCCCCCCGGGTCACGCGGTTCTACCAGCAGCATATTCTCCCCGTTCCGTACCTGCTCCAACGTCACCGCCGGGCGGGTGGTGACTATGGCCCGCCCGTGGGCCAGGCAGGCGTGCAGTGTCCCCCGGCGGAATGATACCCCATCTCTATAAGGCAAGAGGCACACGTCCGTAGCCAACAGCCCGGCCGAGACGGTCTCGGGGCGGCTGTAGCCGGAACGGTGGACGCGCTCGCTCAATCCCAGGGAGGTGATCAGCCGGTCTACCCGTTCCGCGTAAGCGCGATTGGTGGGGTCAGAGCTGCCCACCCGCCCGCCGAGCAACAGGAGATGGGCGGGTAATCCTCTCTCGACCAGCAGGGCCAGTGCTTGCATCAACTCTTCTCCGCCTTTGCTCTCGTTCAGAAAGCCAAAATAGCCCAGGAGGAGATCGTCCGGCCCCAATCCCCAACGGGCGCGTTCGGCCTCCCGGCTGTACCCCGGCGGGGGGGTGAGTGGGATGTTGCTGCCGATGGGGATCAGGGCGAGATTCGAGATTTGGGATTTGAGGTTCGAGATTTGGTTTGCGTCCTCTGCGTTGGTGACGATGACGCCGGCGGCGCGGCGAGCCAGTGTGTTCACCACCCAGCGGCGCAGCGGGCCGGCCTTGGGAAAGAGGTAGGGAACCAGGAGGTCGTGGAACGTCACGACGATGGGCGGGTGTCCCGAACCGCGCGGGACGAGATTGATGGCTGGGTGCATACCGTAGGCTGCGGCCTGATACTGGACGTTCAACACGTCCAAAGCCAGGTCGTCCG
>CAYNVC010000071.1:0-10105 GCA_964400615.1 uncultured Anaerolineales bacterium
CCCCCCTCCCCCTCCCCCCCCGCTCCCGGATACAACACACACACCACGCCCTCGCTCAACGGAATCTGCTGCGCTTCCACCGGCGTCCCGGCGACCGTTACCCCGTCCAGCCCGGCAGCTCCCCCCAGCAGATCGAGCCACCCGCTCAGGCCCAATCCCCCGCCCTTGCGGATTTTGGCGTGCCCGCTGACCAGCAACCTCTCCTGCGCACGGGTCGCGGCGACGTAGAGCAGCCGCCGGTTCTCCGCCTCGTCCCGCTCCCCACTGCGCAGCGCCGCCAGCCGGTAGGCGACCGGGCGGCGACCGTCCACGTCTCGCAGGCCGACCGTCACGCCCAGCAGATCATCCAGCAAAATGGAGGCCGCCCCCCCGTGCCCGGCGTGTCCGGCGTCGGCGATGACGACGATGGGGAATTCCAGCCCTTTGGACTTGTGCACCGTCATCAACTGCACCGCGCTCCCGGCCTCGGTGGGGGCCTCGCTCTCCCGTGCGCCGACGTCGCGCAGCGCACGCACGTACTCGACAAACTCGCGCCCGCTCACCAGACCGCTGGTGTGCGCGTCCGCCAGCAGCTTGTCCACGTTTCGCCGGGCGCGTCCCCCACCCTCCGCCGCCCGCAGCGTCGCCCGGTAGTTGGTGCGGTCCAGCAATTGCTTCAGCAGCGCGGCGACCGTCACCCGGCCGGAGAGAGCGTGCAGATCTTGCACCAAATCCCGCCCCCGCAGCGCCCGCGCCAGGTCGGGCGGCGGCAAAATATCCGGCAGCGCGGCGTGATACAACATCGCCCACACCTGGCAGGGGGCGTGCTCGTCCCGCTCCACCACGTCCAGGGGCGGGTAGCGGAGCAGGTAGAGCGCCGCGTCGCTCAGGCCGGCCAACGGCGAGCGCAACAGCCCCACCAGCGCCAGGTCATCCGTTGGATCGGCCAGGGCGGTCAGCCCGTTCAGCAGGACGCGCACTTCGGGCCGGTCGTAAAAGCCGCGCCCGGCCACGGTGACGAACGGGATGCCGGCCCGTTCCAGCGCGTCCTCGTAGACCGGGAAGGCGGTCGCGGCGCGGAACAGCAGCGCCACCTCTCCCCAGGCGAGCGTCCCCTGGGCGTGCAGCTCGAGCAGGCGGGCCGCCAACCCATCCGCCGCCGCCTGCCGCCCCTCGGCCGCGTTCTGCCCCAGCCCCAGCAGAAACTCGACGAACGGCCCCTTTTCTCCCGCCCGTGGCTCCTGCCGGTGCGCCCGCAGCGGCGCGAACGGCACGGCATAGGGCCGGCCTGACCGGGCGATCTCGTCGAGAACGGGCGCGAGCAGCCGGTTACTTTGCTCCACCAGAGCGCGGTGCGCCCGAAAGGTCAGGTCGAGCGGGACGACCCGCCCCCCGGTGCGTCTCACGTCCTCCTGCACGCGGCGGAAAACGGTCACGTCGGCCCCACGGAAGCGGTAGATGGACTGTTTGCTATCGCCCACCACAAAGAGCGCACCCGTCTGTGATTTGCCAAACCCGCTCAGCGCGTAGACGATCTCCTGCTGCCGTTCGTTGGTGTCCTGGAACTCGTCCACCAGCACGGCGCGGACGTGCGCCTGCCAGTCGGCGCGGACCAAAGGCTCGCGCAGCAGCGCCAACGCCCCGGCCTCCAGATCGTCGAAATCGAGCAGGTTCTCGGCCCGTTTGGCCCGTTCGTAGAGCGTCGCGGCGCGGCGGTAGACGGCGTGGAGCGGCCAGATCAGCCCGGCCGCCTGCTCGTCCATCTCCCAGGCAGGTGGGTTTTTGGGGTTGACCAGCGGGGCCAGGTGGGCGTCGAAATAGTCCCGCAGCGCACGCATAGCCGCTTTGGCCTCCGCCAGCGTGTCGCCGGGCCAGTTGGCCTTGCGCCCGTTCAGCGTGGCGGACGAGCGCAATGCGGCCAGTTCCGCCAGCGCCGCGCCGATCTCACCCCTCCGCCGCGCCTCGTCCGCCGCCCCGGCGTGGGCCAGCACCGCCTGGCGGGCCAGTTCCATCTTGTCGTTGGGGTCGGCGGCTCGCAGGGCGGCGAGATCGGCGAGCGCCGCCCGCCACTCGTCCCCGTCCAAATGCCCGCCCAGCCAGCCCAGCAGCGCCCCGGCCCAACCTGGCAGCGGGTCGTCTCCCAGCCGTTCGAACGCGGGAGCGGCGTCGAGCCTTCTCCCCAGCAGCAGCGAGACCGCCGCCCGCAGCCCAAACTCGCCCAGCGGCAAAAAGAGACGCGCGGCCACCTCATCCTCCGCCGCCCAGGCCAGCGATTCCTCGACCGCCCGCGCCCGGAGCAGCGCCGCCCGCCCCTCTTCCAGGACGCCGAAACCGGGGTTGACTCCCCCCCGCGCCGCTTCGACCGGGTGGCCGCGCAGGATTTGGGCGCACAGGCTGTGGATGGTGCCGATCCGTGCCGCGTCCAGTTCGGACAGGGCGGAGCGCCAGAGCGGGGAGGTTGGCAGCAGAGCGGCGATGGTGCGGCGGATACGGTTGCGCATCTCGCGGGCCGCCTTCTCCGTAAAGGTGATGGCGACGATCTCGCGCAGCGGGACGCCCTCTTCCAGGTGATGGAGGTAGCGAGCCACCAGAGTGCGCGTCTTGCCGGAGCCGGCCCCGGCGGTGACGACCACGTCTCCGGGCGCGGCGACGGCCTCTCTCTGCGGGCCGTTGAGTTGGGGTGAGCCTGGGGTGTCCATACAAATGTTTTCGTCGTGAGGCGCGGGTTTAGCGGGGTGCGCGTCATATTTTTGCGTGCCGCGTTCCCCAAGCACGCCATCCAGCACAAAAAAGTGACGGACACCCGGTTTAGCGGCCACGGGTTCTTGTGCAGAACGCAGATTAACGCAGGATGCACAGACCGGAACAGAAAATCAGCGTTTGTCGGCGTTGGCCCGCCTCCCGCCTCTCGCCTCCTGCCTCTTTCCTCCCGCCTCCTGAGCGGTCACTCTGCGCGGGCCGGTAACTCGATCTGCTGCCCGTCGTGCAACGTCACCTGCCAGGTGGGCGCCCACGCCAGCCCGCAAAATTCGACCGTCACGTCGCTGCGGCGGGGCTTGACCTCGAACTCCTGGTTCTCGTCCAGTGTGTCGGCCCAGCGGTCGTTGATCTCGTCCGCCTGCTCCTCCCACTGCGCCTTCAAGTCCTCCAACTGCTGCTCGAAATCCTCAATCGCCGCCTTTGATTCTTCGACCTCGGCCTGGGCTTTTTTGCTCAGCGTGTGCTTGCGGCTGGCGCGAGAGACGATGGAGGAGGAACGCCGCCGGGTGAGCAGGTTGAACGCCGATTCGCCCAGGCTCAACAGTTCCTCCCGCTTGCGTGCCTCCAGTTCCTCCTGGTCGGAGGCCAGTTCCCGCTGCTCGCGGCGCAGTTTTTGCTGCACCCGCGCCATCCGCTGGTCCATCTTGTCGCGGGCCTTTTTCAGCTCGAGATCCCGCCGCCGCCGGGCCTCTTCCTCGCAACGGGAACGAAAGTCGCGCTGGCTTTCCCCCACCCGGCTGTACAGTTTGAGCGCCGGGTTGTATAGGATGGTGACCCGGGTGTTATAGTAGAGATAGTCGGCAAAATCCTTTTCCAGCCGCTTGAGAGCGCGCGGACGGGCCAGCGCCGAGCTCACCGCCGCGTAGACACCTTCACCCAGCGGGCGGGGGGAGAGATCGTCCTGGCTCACCGTGGCCGCTCCCGTGTCCCAATCCACCGGCCCGTTCTCCGCGCCGACCTGCACCAGCCGCGCCACACTTTGGCTGGTATCCACGTCCCGCTTGCGGTCCAACGTCCGCACCGTCCCCAGCGCCAGCAGGCGGGGAAAGTAGACCATCTGCCGCTCCTGCACCAGCGTCTTTTGGCCCGACCGCTCTTCATACTCCCGCAACGCCCACTCGAACGTCACCGTCGGCGGCAAAAAGACCTGGGGCACATCCGGCGGCAGCGTCGGCGGCACGGCGTTCAACCCCTCCGTCTCCCCCCGTTTCCCTGTCCCCTTGTCTCCTCGTCCCCTTGTCCCCCTGTCCCCTTGTCCCCCTGCCTCCTTATCCCCCTGCCCCCCTGCTTCCTTGCTCTCCTGCTTCCTTGCTCTCTTGCCTCCTTGTCCCCCTGCCAACTTGCGCACCTGCTTCCTGGTCAACGGCCCGCACAGGTAAGACATGGCCCAACGGGTGTGGAAAAAGAACGGTTTTCCGGCGTGGATATCGTGGAACAAAAAGACGCGCGACTTGAGCGCACTCAGCGCCTGCTCGACCGTGCGCCGGTTCATCTTTGCGCCGGCCTCGGCTATCGCGCCCTCGAGCCCCTCCATCACGCGCTCCTTGTCCCGCTCCGCCCGCAGCGAACCGACCGCCCACGTGCCGGCGTTGGTCAGCCCCTTATAGTCCAGGTCGGCCGGGTTCTGGGTGGAGAGGACGATCCCCAACCCGGCAGCGCGGCCCTGTTTGATCAGCGCCAGCAACGGGGCTTTACTGGGCGGGTTCTTGGGATAGGGCGGAAAGTAGCCGAACAGTTCGTCGAAATAGATCAACGCCCGCAAGCTGGTGCTGCCGCTCTGTTCGCGCAGCCAATCACGCGCCGCCTCCAGGAAAAGGGTGACAAAGAACATCCGCTGGGCATCGTTGAGGTGCGCCAGGTAAAAGACGCTGGCCTGGGGGCGACCGTCGGCGGCGTGAAGCAGCGTCTCCACGTCCAGTGGCGTCCCCTCCTGCCAGGCTTCAAAGCCGGGAGCGGCGATGAGGTTATTCAGCGAGCGGGCCAACTCGAAACGTTCCTTTTCCGGGAAAAAGGTCTCTAGCTCGAATACGCCCACCTGCTGGAACGGTGGTTTTTGCAGCAGCCGGATCAGAGTGGGCAGGTTCAATTCATCTCCCGCCCGCCAGACGTGCTCGACGATCCGCGCCATCAAGATGTGCTCCTTGCTCTGGAGCGGGTCGGCTTCGATCCCCACCAGCCCCAGCAGCGCCGAGACTATGCCTCCGATCCGCTCCCGCAGCGCTTCCTCCTCCTCGTCCCAATCGAGCGCGGGGGAATCGAAAAAGTGGAGCACGTCCACCGGCTGACCGGACTCGGAGCCGGGGGTAAAGACCGTGAACTGCGCCCGCTCGCGCATCTGCTCGATGCGTTCGGTGGTGATGTCCCATTCGGCCAGCCCTTTGCGCCACTTGGCTGCCTCCTCGGCCGCGTATTCCTCGACGCTCATCTCGCGCTGCCGCGCCCCCTCCACGTTCACCCAGGGCGCAAATTCGTCGGCGGATAGCGCGGGGAACGTGAGCAGCAGGTTGGTGATGTCCCCTTTGGGATCGAGGATGAGGGTGGGGATACCTTGCAGCAGAGCCTCTTCCAGCATGATGATCCCCAGGCCGGTCTTGCCGGAGCCGGTCATACCCAGGATGACGGCGTGGGTGGTGAGGTGGCGGGCGTCGTAGAGGACGGGTTTATCGGTGACGCGATTCTTTTTGACGTCGTACTCGCGTCCCAGGTAGAATTTTGGTTTGTCACTGGTGCTCATTTTTACCTCCTGTCGCAGTTGGCTGCGTTAATTGTACACGGATAGAGGGAAGACGCAAGTTGAGGTCGGGCGGGTTTGTGTGATTGGGCAATTAGCGGTACAATTTACGAATCCACGTGACTGGCGGTTAAAACCGCACCTGTTGAGCCTGCGGCTGGCTGTCCGCCTGCGCGGACAGGTTCCGCGCAGGTAGACGTCCGGCTGTGAGCCTTTCGGGGGCAATTTCAATCGCTGAGGAGATAGCCAATAGTTACAAGCCCACGCCAATTTCGCATCAGGAGCGAGAGCGCAAAATGAAAGATCGCGTAATTGTCATCATGCCGGCCTACAACGCGGCCCGGACGCTGGAACGCACCTATCGTGACCTGCCGATAGAGGTGGTGGATCGCATCATCCTGGTGGACGACGTCAGCCAGGACGAGACGGTCGAGATCGCCCGCCGGTTGGGTCAAGACCGTGGTCCACGTCCAGAACAGGGGTTACGGGGGGAATCAAAAAACTTGCTACCTGGAGGCACTCAAGGATGGGGCCGACATAATCGTGATGCTGCACCCCGACTACCAGTACGATTCGACGCTCGTGCCGGAGTTGATCGCGCCGATCCAACGCGGCACGGCGGACGTGATGTTGGGTTCCCGTTTTCTGGGTGGGCAGGTACGCACCGGGGGAATGCCGCTCTACAAGATCGTCGCCAACCGGTTTCTGACTGTGTGCGAGAATCTGGTGCTGGGGTTGCACCTCTCCGAGGCGCACACCGGGTTCCGCGCCTACCGCCGCGCGGTTCTGGAGACGATCCCCTTTTTGCTCAACTCGGACGATTTTGTGTTCGACAGTGAGGTCATCGCCCAGGCAGTGGCCTTTGGGTTCCGCCTCGGCGAGATCGGTGTGCCGACCCGCTATTTCAACGAAGCTTCGTCGGTCAACTTTCGGCGCAGTGTGATCTATGGTTTCGGCACGTTGTGGACGCTGCTCAAGTTCCTGGCCCACAAGTGGAAACTGGCGCAGGTGGATCAGTTCAGCAAACACCTGGGGGACGTGGTCAGCCGTTACCACCGGGCCGAGTTGTTGCGTGACACGGTGTCCGAGGGCGCAACACTCAGCAGAAACCAGACAGGAGTATGAGCACCCCGCTGCACCCGCTCAGCACCAGCGCCAGCCACAGGTCGGCGCAGTGGAGCGGAAGCGGCGCTGGACGGCTGGCAGCGGGGTCGAAGGCGCGCACCGTCGCCGCGTTGACCACGTCGTCGCCGTAGCGCAGTGTGTTGGCGACGGTGGTGATCAGGAACAGGCGCAGCGCGGTCACGGGGCGGCGCATCCCCCCCCGCAGCCGGATCGTCTGCCAGGTCACGCTCGCCATCTCTTGCAGCGTCCCCAGGAGATTCAGCGCCAGCGCCGCAGCGAACCCCAATCCACGCAGCCCCAACCTGTCGAACAGGCCGGTCACGTCGGAGAGGGAGAGAGCCGCCAGCCCCAGGCTAAAGGCCAGGGTCAGACCGGCGGCCCGGGCACCCATCTCCAACCCCGCCACCAGTCCCATCCGCGAAACGGCCCACGGCCCCAACATCCCGTCCGGTTCGCCGATCAGGAATGGCCCCAGCGCCACCGCGCTCAGGATAAAGATCCAAAAGCGGGGGCGGCGCAGGAGCCGCAGCCCGGCGCGGCTCCAGAGCAACCCGAAAGCTGTTTCCAGAAGCAGGAGGGGAACCAGTTGCCACCCGCCGGACAGAACGGTCGCCAGCGTGGCCCAGGCGGTGAAGAGCAGGTAGCCCCAGGTGCTCAGGCGGCAGTCGCGTGCCGTCCCAGCCGCCGCGCCACCGCGCTGCCCAGTTTCCAGGCCATCCATCCGCCAAACGCTCCCGCAACCAATCGCACCAACAACAGAACGGCCAAAATCAACCATGCTGCCGAGGTGTCCCAGCCCAACGTCGCGCTGCCGTCCTGTACCATTTTGTTGAACACCTGGGTAAAGCCCTTGCCAAACAGCAGCCGCATCATGATGAATTTGTGAGGCAGGCTCCAACCGACGGCCAGCGCACCACCCAGGCCAAAGTTCCACCCGGCAGCGCCGAACCACAGGGCGGCCTCCATCAGCACAGCCTCCGCCATGATGGCGACCACCGGCCCGGTCTTGATTCCGCCGGGGCTGGCGAGCAGTTTGAGCAACGTGGCGACGACGCCGATAAAGAACAGCGACCCACGTTGTGGCACAAAGTGTCGCCCGGTCAGCGCGATTGCCGCGCCGGTGGCCCCCATCAGCACGCCGATGAAAAATGTGTCGGCCTGGGGGGGGAGGATGAGGTGCAGATAACTCCCCAGTGCGACCTCGACCGCGCCCCACAGTGCGCCGAACAATCCGATTGTGACCCAACTACGCACGGTATACGATGACATCATTCACCTCCCGCTTCTTGCCTCCTGCCTCCTGCTTCTTGCCTCCTGCCTCCTGCTTCTTGCCTCTTGCCTCCTGCTTCTTGCCTCTTGCTTCCTGCTTCTTGCCTCTTGTACCCCACCTCCCACCAAGCGCCACACTCGCCCGGCGTATCGCCCGACCAGCCGCTCGTCGTGGGTGATCAGGAGGATTGTCTGCCCGGCCCGGTTCAACTCGGCCACTGCGTCCATCACTCGAACCAGATGCGCCCAGTCCTGCCCCACCGTCGGCTCGTCCAGGATGAGCAGCGCGGGACGCAGGCTCAACGTGGCCGCCAGCGCCGTGCGCTGTTGCTGTCCCACGCTGAGCGTATGTGTGGCCCGCTTCCGTAGAGGCAGCAGGTCGCTCCGGGCCAGCAGCGCCTCGACCTCGGCCGTCCGCTCTACCCCCAGGTTGCGCGGGCCAAAGCGGATTTCCTCCTCGACCGTATCGCACACCAGTTGGTGAAGCGGGTTTTGCTGCAACAACCCCAGCCGGGGAGCGCGCCCGTCGCTGCTCCAGATGACCCGTCCCCGGCGCGGGCGCAGCACTCCCGCCAGCACGCGGGCCAGCGTGGTCTTGCCGGCCCCGTTCGGCCCGACCAGGGCGGCAAACTCGCCGCGCCGGAGCGTGAGCGAGCAATCCCGCAGGACGAGGTGGCCGTTATATCCAGCCCTCACGCCGCGCAGCGCGACCAGGGGCGCTCCCGGCGGAGGGGGAGGAGGAGGGACAGGAAAGGACAGTTGCATCCGCGCCAGCGTCTCGACCGGCGGCCCGGCGGCGACTATGCGTCCCTCCGCCATCCACACCAGCCGGTCGGCGTGCGGCAGGAAAGGGGCCAGGCGATGCTCGATGAGGATGAGCGTGACTCCCGACTCGCGCAGCCGCGCCAGAACCTGCACGATTGTGCGGACTCCATCGGTGTCCAGGTTGGCCGTCGGCTCGTCGAGGATCAGGAGGGCGGGACGCATCGCCAGCACGGAAGCTATAGCCACGCGCTGCTGTTCGCCGCTGGAGAGGTGGCGCACCTCGCGGCGGCGCAGGTGAGCGCAGCCGGTCGCTTGCAGCCCATAGTCCACACGCAGCCCTATCTCTGAGGGAGGCAGCCCCAGGTTGCGCGGGCCAAAAGCGACCTCTTCCTCCACCGTCCCGTTGAACAATTGCGTGGCCGGGTTTTGAAAGACCAGCCCCACGCGGGTAGCCAGTTGCGCCACGCTTTCTCGCTGTGGGTTCAGCCCGGCCACCGAGACGCTTCCCCGCACCTCGGCGGGGATGGTCTGGGGGATCAACCCCATCAGTACACGGGCCAGCGTGCTCTTGCCGCAGCCGGAAGGCCCGCCGACGAGCACAAACGAACCGGGAGCGACAGAGAGATCCACCCCCCTGAGAGCGTGCGCTGCCCCAGGGTAATGCACGTCCAAACCGCGAATCTGGATCACACTCCCTCCCGGCAGACCAGGAGCCAGTCCACTATCGCCTCGATCTGGCGGCGACGAAAGTCAAACACCAGCCGGTTGATGTCGCGCGGTGGGTGTCGGGCTATCTCCCTTCCCAACTCTTGGATCCGCTCGCGGCAAATTTTCTCCTGGGCAGCGATCAAGTCTCCGGCCCCTTCCAGGCCGAGGGTGCGGAGAAAGTAGAGCTTGGCCGGGAATTGGACGCGCATATCGCGCATTGCGGGCACTGGCCGGCGCAGCCAATCGAGAAAGCTCTGCTCGCCGGCCGGGGTGGCATGGTATATTTTGCGCGGAGGGTGGCTCTCCTGTGGCGCGAGGGCGGATTCGACCAGGCCGGATTGTTCCAGCCGCTTGAGTGCGCCGTAGACGTTGCTGATACCTGCGTACCAGACCTGGCCCAGCTCTGTTTCGATCTGCCGGTGCAGGTCGTAGCCGTGCATCGGCTCCTGCATCAGGAATCCCAGGAGGGCTTGTTCCAACGGTAATTTGTGTCTGCGGCTCATTATCCGGCCTTTACTCAAAGCGTGAATATTCACAAAGTGAATACATTATACCCGAAATTGGCGTCAGGGCAAGGGCAAGCTCCGCGTATTGAGGGGGTGATCTCAGAACATTGACGGTTCAGCAATGCAGTGGCAAAAGACGCGAGCCAGCCGCATCACCTCATGCAGGCAATGAACACGTCCTCCAGAGAAGGCTCAATGATCGCCATTGCGCCGGGTTCTATGCCGGCATGGCGCAGTTCGGCGGCAATGGCTTTGCGCCGCT
>CAYNVC010000072.1:0-10064 GCA_964400615.1 uncultured Anaerolineales bacterium
TGAGTGAGTGAATGTGCGAGTGTACGAATGGTGAATGGATGAGAATGGTTATGGCTCGCGGCCCAACATTTTTGCCAGTGTGAGGGGGGCCTGACGCAGGGCGTCGTCGAGCCGGGCGGGATCGCGGCCACCGGCCTGGGCCAGAGTGGGCCGCCCGCCGCCGCCGCCGCCAACGACGCGCGCCATATCGCGCACCAGCCTGGAGGCGTCCGCGCCCCTCTCGACCAGGTCGGGGGTGACGGCCACGACGAGGGCCGGGCGCTCTCCCAACACCGTGCCGAGAGCGACGACTCCGGAACCTAGCTGGTCACGGAACCAGTCCGTCATCTCGCGCAGCACCTCCATACTGGGCGCGGCCACGCGGGCGCTCAACAGCGATGTCCCGGCTACTGTTTGAACCTGGTTCAGCAGCATCTCGAATTCGCGGCGGGCCAGTTTTTCCTGGAGATGGGCTATCTCTTTGCGGCTCGCTTGTAGTTCGCCCAACAGCCCCAGCGATTTGCGATCAACCTCGTCCGGCGGGACGCCCAGGTAAGCGCCCGTGCGGCGCAGGACGTTCAGTTGGCGCTCGACCAGGTCAACCGCTGCACGCCCGGTCACTGCTTCGATGCGGCGCACGCCAGACCCTATCCCGCCCTCGGAGACGATGTGAAACAGGCCGATCTCGCCGGTCTCGTTCACGTGGGTGCCGCCGCACAATTCCTGGCTGAAAGGTTCGCCCGGCCACCCGATGCGCACGACGCGCACCATGTCACCGTATTTTTCGCCGAACAGCGCGATGACGCCTTCTTTCACCGCCTGGCGATACCGTTCCTCGTTGACTTCTACCGGGTAGTTGACCAGGATAGCGTCGTTGACCGAGCGGGTAACGGTGTCCAACTCGTCCTCGGTCAGCATAGCCGGGTGGGTAAAGTCGAAGCGCAGCCGGTCGGGCGTGACCAACGATCCGGCCTGCTGCACGTGTTCGCCCAGGACGTAACGCAGTTCGCTGTGCAGCAGATGGGTGGCCGTGTGGTTGCGGGCTATGTCGAGCCGCCGGGCATAGTCCACGATGGCCCAGGCGGTGTCGCCGATGCGCGGGCGGCCCTGCTTGACCACGCCTGAGTGGAGGATCAGGCCCGGAATCGGGCGGATTGCTTCCTGTATCTGGATTTCCCATTCGGGTTCGGTCTCGTCCGGCGGGTAGGAGGCGATGAATCCGGCATCGGAGAGTTGGCCGCCCGATTCGACGTAGAAGCAGGTTTCCGGCAGCACTACCTCGACCTGGTCGCCTGCGCGGGCCGATTTGACCGGTTCGCCATCAATCAGGATCGCCGCGACGGTTGTTTCCAGTTCGGTGGTCGAGTAGGGGTCGTGTACGACTTGATCCTCTTCCAGGAGGCTCAGCTCTTGCAGGTCACGGAGGACTTTTTTGTAGCGTTCCAGTGTCTCTTCGTCGGGGGCCTCGAACGTATCTGACTGCCGGGCACGCCGGCGCTGTTCCTCTAGCGCCGCCTGGTATCCGGCCTCGTCCACGCCCAACCCGTGTTCTGCGGCCACGTCGCGTGTGATCTCCAGGGGGAGGCCAAAAGTGTCGTAGAGTCGAAATGCCGTGTCGCCGGGTAAGGTGTCGAGATCCTTTTTCTTTAGCCCGGTCAGCACCTGGTTCAACTTGGTCAGGCCCATGTCCAGCGTGCGCATAAAGCGATCCTCTTCCTGAGTGATCGCGGTGAGGATGAACTGGCGGCGGTGCACCAGTTCTGGGAATTGTTCTCCCATAATGTCAATCACGACCTGGGCCACGTCGGCCAGGAAGGGGTGGGTAAAACCGAGTTTGCGTCCAAAGCGGGCCGCGCGGCGCAAGATCATACGTAGGACGTAATTGCGCCCCTCGTTGCCGGGAATCACGCCGTCGCCGGTGAGAAAAGTCACTGCCCGTCCGTGGTCGGCGATGACGCGGTAGGCGACGATGTTTTCCTCTACCTGGGCGTCGGTGTGGCCCGCCATCTCTTGCACGCGCTTGATGATGGGTGTGAACAGGTCGGTCTTGTAGTTAGAGTCCACTCCCTGGAGCACGGCGACCAGGCGCTCAAAGCCCATTCCCGTGTCCACGTGTTTGGCCGGTAGGGGGTGCAGCTCGCCGTTGCCGTTCTTGTTGTATTGGATAAAGACCAGGTTCCACAGCTCGATAAAGCGGCCACAATCGCCGTTGACGCGGCAGACGTGGCCCGGTTCGCCCTGCCGGGTACAAGTCTCTGGCCCTCTATCGTAATGAATCTCGCTGCACGGGCCGCAGGGGCCGGTGTCGGCCATCTCCCAAAAGTTTTCTTTGCGCCCGTCGTAGAGGATGTGGTCGGGGGCGATGTCCGTCTCCGAACGCCAGAACCCGGCTGCTTCCTCGTCGGCCTCCAGTTCGCCCAGCTCGTCCTTAAAGACCGTGGCCCATAGCCGTTCCGGCGCCAGCTCTAGCACCTGGGTCAAAAATTCCCACGCCCAGCCGATGGCTTCTTTTTTGTAATAATCGCCAAAAGACCAATTGCCCAGCATTTCGAAAAAAGTGTGGTGAGTTCCGTCGTGTCCCACGTCTTCCAGGTCGTTGTGTTTACCGGAGACGCGCATACATTTTTGAGTGTCCGCAGCGCGGGTATAGTCTCGCTTGCCCAGGTCCAGGAAGACATCTTTGAATTGGTTCATCCCGGCGTTGGTGAACAGCAGCGACGGGTCGTCCACCGGCACCAGGCTGGCGCTGGGTACGATTGTGTGGCCTTTGGCCGCGAAAAACTCGAGAAAGCTCGTGCGCGCTTCGGCGCTGGTCATTTTTTTCATTCCATTCCTCTTCACGCTGTAGGGTGAGCGGTATTGTAGCCGGAAGGGGGGAAACTGTCAACTTGCGCCGGGGGATGGCGGCTTGTCACCTTTGACAGGCTAGTGTATACTCAAATTGTATCTTGAGCAAATTGTCAATTTGCCTCGAGTGATTTATCTCGTCTGGATTTGGAGCAGGAAAATGAGCAAAAAAATTCTAATTGCGGATGACCAGGTCTTTATCCTGGCGTTGTTGGAGCAGACGCTGGAAGATTTCGCCACCGCTGGTGTGGAACTGTTGCCGGTAAGTGACGGTCAGCATGCCTGGGAAATAGCTCAGACCAATCACCCTGACCTGGTCATTCTGGACGTGATGATGCCGGGCCTCTCTGGCTACGAGGTGTGCCGGCGTATCAAGGACGACCCTGCTTTGCTCCACACACACGTCATTATGCTCACGGCACGAGGGCAGGAAATGGACCGTCTGCGCAGCGTCGAGGTGGGAGCCGACGAGTATATCACCAAGCCGTTTGACCCCGACTATCTCATCAAGCGTGTGGCTGACGTATTGGGGGTCGAGGTGTAGCGAATGGTGGTGCAGGGTGTGGAGCAGGAATACGAGCACTTTTTGGCGCTGCAAGAGATATCGTCTCGGGTCAGTTCCATCTTTGATCTGGACCGGATGCTGGACGAGTTGGTGCAGCGCGTGATGGCCGCGTTTGGATATTACAATGTGCTCATCTTTCTAACGAGTGACGAGGGGGAAGAGCTTTACCTGGCTGTGTCGGGGCGGTCACTCGCTCAGGATGAAGCGGGACGGCGTCTCAGGATCGGCTCCGAAGGGCTGGTGGGGCGCTCTGCCAGCGCCGAAATTTCACTCGTCGTTCCCGATATCGGAGAGTGTGATTTTTGTGCCGGGAGCACCCCCGTGGTTCGCTCCAAGATGGCGATCCCTCTGCTCGTCGGGGGGTTGTTGGTGGGCGTCATAGACGTGGAAAGTGACCACGTCGAAGCGTTTCAGGATCGAGACGTGCAACTGATGACCACTTTGGCTAATCAGGTGGCCGCGTCTATCGAAGCGATCCGGCTGTTGCGAGAGAGTCGCGCCAACGCTATGGCTCTGGAACAGCGTGCCCGCACCCTGATGTTGATCAATCGCATCTCTACCACCCTGACCTCGTCGTTGAACGCTGCCGAGATTCTGGATCGCACAGTCAGGCACACGATTGATCTGAACAATGCGGACTATGGCGGAGTGTTCGTCCTGGAGCAGAATAAACGGTCCGGCGTGGTTCTGGCCGAGTACCCAATGTGCCATCTCGCCGACCGGCGCTTTCCTTACCCCGATATGCCATCAATACAGAGAAAGCTGGATATGGGTATTCCCTGCGCCATACGAGACGCTACCAATCATCCATTTCTGGAACCTTTTCGTGAGCAGCTAGCCCCGTTGGACATCCGCTCGCTGCTCCTGGTTCCTCTGATGACCAGGGGTGATACGATAGGGATTTTATTTCTGGCATCGCGGGGCAGGCCGCGCACGTTTTCCGAAGAGGAGATGGAAATCTGCCAGACCATAGCCGGTCAGGCGGCGGCAGCTGTGGCTAATGCCAGGCTGGTGCAGGATATCCGGCAACAGAGGCGCGCCCTGGCCCGTAAAACACAGGAATTGATGGAAGAATCCGGCAAGCTGGATGCCATTCTCAGCAACATCTCCGATGGGCTGGTGGTGACGGACAACACAGGCCGCATTATTTTGAGCAATCCGGTCTTTCGTGAGATGGCCGGCCTGCCGCCAGATCGCTCGTTGCGGGGATTTTTGTTGGCGGGGTGTTTTCCCGTGGCCGACCTGCAAGCCGTCGTCGCTCAGGTGTTGGCAGACCCGGCCCGTGTATTCACCACAAACCTGGAGATGCCCGATGGGCGGGTGCTCAAGGCCTCTGCCGCCGCCATGCATCTCAGGCCGACGCTCTTGGCTCCAACGCAGGAGGAGCGCGTCGCCGGAGTTGCTACGATTCTGCGGGACATCACTCACGAGGTCGAAGTTGATCGCATCAAGACCGATTTCGTCTCGGCCGTCTCTCACGAGTTGCGTTCCCCTCTCACCGCTATTCTGGGTTTCGCCAGCCTGATCAAGCGGGACATCCGGCGCTCGATTGTGCCACACGCCGGGGACGGGGAAACGTCCCGTATCGTCGAGCGTATCTTGGACAATTTGGCTATTATCGAGAACGAGAGCCAGCGCCTCACGCAGTTGGTCAACGATCTGTTGGATATTTCCAAGATAGAAGGGGGGCACACCGAGTGGCACATGGCCGAGACGGATTTGGAAAAAGTGATCAACGATGCCGTTGCCACCGCCGCTGCCCTGGCGGACGAGCAGCGCCTGGCCGTTCAGGTATATCTACCTCCTGCCGGGCTGCCTCCGATACAGGGCAGTTACGACCGTCTGATCCAGGTGATGACCAACTTGCTTTCCAATGCGATCAAATTCACTGCACGGGGTCACATCCAGGTGTACGGGTGGCAGTTGGATGCCAGCCACGGCAGTTTCGAGGTCGGCGGCCCCCATCCATCTATCTACGACCCCGATTCGATTGCCCAAAATACGCCCGCTGACCTGAAACACAAAAAGTGGGTAATAGTGAGTGTCAGTGATACCGGAGTCGGTATACCGGCGCAGAGTTTGCCGCGCATCTTTGAAAAGTTCACCCAGGCGGGTGAGACGTTGACGGAAAAACCCAGGGGTACCGGGCTGGGGCTTGCCATCTGCAAGGGGATCGTCGAACACCACCAGGGACTTATCTGGGTCAACAGTGTGCAGGGCGAGGGAAGCACCTTTTCTTTTGCTTTGCCTCTTACTCCAGAGGGCAAATCCGATATGCTAATCGAGGAATAAACCGTGAAAAAAGAACTCGAACTAGGAAATTTGCTCCGCTCCACGTACCTGACGACAATTATGCAGAGCTTTGCGCTTCTGCTAGGGCCGGAGGTCTGCCTGGGCGTGAGCGATGGGAATGGTCATCTTTTGCAAAGCTCCTCTTCTTTGCCCTCAGATGTGATTGCTGCCCTGTTGGAGACCGCGGAGGAAGCTTGTCCGGACGATCTCGACGGGGCTGTAATTACCCCCCAGGGCGCGGTCGCCCCAATATGCGTGACCGGGCAGCGGTTGGGATTTATTCTGGCGACCGGCCCACTGCCCGCGCTGGCGCAGCAGGTGCTGACTGTGTTGAGGTGCACTTTGGAATCGCAGGCTGAGGTGGTGTTTGAGAGACGGGCCATTGCCCAGGAGACGCTGGATCGCTATCGGGAGATCAACCTGCTCTACAAGCTGGGGGACACACTGGCTACTTGCCTGGACGTTGATGAGTTACCCCTGCTCACTCTGTCTGAAGCAAACAGAATCATCCAGGCCCGGTGGGGCGCGGTGCTGCTCTACGACGAAGCGGAGGAACTGGTGCTCACTGCAAACATCGGGCCGGCGGAGGATCTGGAGAGGGTTATCCGGGGAGCGTGGGCGTTGTTGGAGGAAACCGCCTGTACCGCCAAGTCCAGGATGCTCAACGATTTTGTGGATGGAGAGAGGCGCATTTCGCTGTTAGCCGTCCCGCTGCACATCTCGGAGCGCCGGCTGGGCGTTATACTTTTGGTGGATAAAATCCAGCGCCAGGGGTTCACCGCCGGGGACGAAAAGTTGCTGGCGGCTCTTTCCTGGCAGGCGGCCATCTCGTTGGAAAACGCCCGCCTGTTCGATAACGTGCGGCGGCAGCGGGACGAAATTGCCACGATGAAACGGTATATGGACAATATCTTTGCCAGTATCGCCAGCGGGGTCATCACTACCGATATTCAGGACACCATCACCACATTCAACCCTGCCGCAGAGGAGATTCTGCACATTTCGGCCCAAGAGGCGGTCGGGTTCTCCTACCAGCAAGTGCTCGGTTTTTTGTGCGAGACCCCTCTTCCTGCTCTGGTGAAAGAGGTGCGTCAGCGTGGCAGTGCCGGCATAACGCGCGAGATCAGCCCCTATCTGCCTGGTGGAGAACAGATACACTTGAACCTCAATCTCTCCACGCTGCGCGGAGGTGGGGGGGAGAACCTGGGAGTGGCGATTGTGCTGGACGATGTCACGGAAAAGCGCCGTTACGAACGAGAGCGCGCCCTGGTGCGGCGATACCTCCCGCCCGAGCTGGTGGACAGGCTCCCCGATGACCTGGCCGAACTGGGGTTGCACGGCGAGCGGCGCATGATCACGGCTTTCTTTGCCGACCTGCGCAGCTTTACTAAATTTAGCGAGGTCAACCCTTCTGAGCAAGTCTTTGAGGTGCTCAACGGCTACCTGACCCTGGCCGCAGAGGCGGTGCGTGACCACGGGGGCATAGTGGACAAGTATATGGGTGATGCAGTGATGGCCTTGTTCAACACGCCGTTGCTGGAGGAACCGGATCACGCCTGGTGTGCGGTGCAGACCGCCTGGGAGCTTAAAAAAGCTTCCGAGGTACACTACCGCGCCCTTACGCCGGAGAAACGGCTCTTTGTAGGCATAGGAATTTGCACCGGGGAGGCTGTAGTGGGTAACGTGGGGGCCAAAGGCCGGATGGAATACACCGCCATAGGCAACCCGGTCAACCTGGGCTTTCACTTGCAGGGGTGCGCTCGGCCGGGGCAGATATTGCTCTGCCCCAAAACGTGGGAGTTGGTTCGAGAGCGGATACGGGCTAACCCGTTGATAGTCGAGGGAGTTAAAGGACATCAAACTTCCACGCTCGCCTACGAGCTGTTGGGGCTGGTGGACGAGAGCGAATGACGCCGGTCTCTCTGGGGTTGCCAAAAACTCTTGGCCGTGTTAATATACTTCCCAACGTCCAATATCCCTCACTCGTCTATGGGGGGCGGCCCTTCAGATTTGCGCCGGAGGGCCGCTTTAGCTGTGCTGTGGGACGAACTCTCGTTGTGAAAATAGTGCTGTAACTGCTCTTTAACGCAACTGCAACGCTTTTTCATCCATACTGGTGCAATTATGTAGTATACTGGTGGCGGGTAAAGTTACGTTTTACGGGGCGTAACTGTTGCTCAGGTAGCCGGGACAGCCTCCATGCCGGTGGTCGTCCGGCTCAAGGCCCGTAGTGAACAATCATAAATTGGATAACGTGAGGGCTATACTCCTGCAATAGGGAACGGTAAATTGATTGGCAAAACGTTAGGCAAGTACCGCATCATCGGACATCTGGGAACCGGTGGTATGTCTGAAGTTTACAAGGCATATCAACCTGGCCTGGACCGTTACGTGGCTATCAAAGTCCTGCACTCGTTTTTGGCTACCGAGGAGGACTTTTTAACCCGTTTCCAGCGCGAGGCCAAAGTAGCCGCCATGCTCCGCCATCCTAACATCGTGCGCGTGCACGATTTCGACGCGGAAAACAAGATCTATTACATGGTGATGGAGTTTGTGGATGGCCCCAGCCTCAAAACGCGCTTGCAAGAACTGGATGAGCGCAGGGAACTGTTCCCGTTGGAAGAGGTCATCCGTATCGTCACGGCAGTTGCCAATGCCCTGGATTACGCCCATCGCCGGGGAACGGTACACCGTGATGTCAAACCGGCAAATATCATGTTCACCCAGGATGACGAAGTCATCCTGATGGATTTTGGCATTGCCAAGATGGTCAACGTCGCCGGGCTAACCGCCAGTGGGGCTATGGTTGGAACCCCGGCGTACATGTCTCCGGAGCAGGGGATGGGGCAGGCGGGGGACGAGCGGGCTGACATTTACTCGCTGGGCGTTGTGCTGTACCAGCTTCTTACCGGCCGTCTGCCCTTCGATGCCGAGACCCCGATGGGGATCGTCCTCAAACACATCAACGAGCCTGTTCCTTTGCCCACTATCATCAATCCCGAATTGCCCCCTGAAATCGAGACGGTGGTGATGCGGGCGTTGGCAAAATCTCCCCAAGAGCGCTACCAGAGTGCCAAAGAGCTTGCCGCCGACTTGAAACGAGTCATCACCGGGCAGCCCATTCGTCAGATTGTTCCAGAGCTAACCGCAGTATCTCCAACGTCTGCCACGGCGGTGGACGTTCAGGCCCAGAGACAATCCGGCCAGTGGGAGCGGGCGACTCTGCCAAGTGCCCCGGCCTACACCCCGCCGACCGGCCCTATCTACCGTCCCCGGCGGCGCTGGGGGGGCTGGCTGTTTGCGCTGCTGGTGCTGATTTTGATCGGCGGTGGGGTTTTTCTCTACACTACGGGCAAAGCAGAGCCGTTGCTTTCCGCGCTCGTCACGCTGGCCTCACAAATTATGACCCCTACGCCAGGCGTGAACGCTCCTCCCACGGCGACTTTGGATGCCTTTGCCACCCAGGTCGCTGCGGCCGAGGCGGCGCTGGCTACCCGCGATGCGCATGCCACCTACGAAGCCACTATCAGCTTTACCCCTTCTCCCTCTCCTACCTCCTTGCCTACTCCAGATTTGACCGCCACAGCGGCGGCGATCCGGATGTATGACCTGGCGGTGATCGTGGACAATCCCGTTTGGCCCGGCATATTGTCGCCGGGGCAGCAATTCACCAAGCGTTGGAAAGTCAAAAACACAGGCACCAGCGCGTGGCCGCGCGGGGTCGAATTAGTGTTTGTCTCTGGCGAAGAACTAGAGGTCGTGGAAAAGATGGCGGTCGAGATCGTTCCACCCGGAGAAACCACCAACATCAAAATCACTCTCCAGGCTCCCGCGAGTTACGGGGCGTATACCAGTGTCTGGCAATTGCAGGATATTGATGGGCATCCTATCGGGGAGGATATGGAGATCGCGCTTCGTGTAGGCCCAACTCCCACCCCGCGTCCGACTGCTACCCTTACCCCCACACCCACGCCAAAGGTGCAGACGCCCATTCATGATCTGTGGATGTCGGTGCCAACGCTGGGGGTTTGTGACGCGGTAGGGGGAGAAATTACCTGGAACGTGAGCGGAGGGTGGGGCAATTATCGCTATTTTTACGGCACTCTGGGGGCCGAGTACGAGTTGCCCGGACCCCGCCATGAATTCACGGGATACCCCCACACGATGACTTATTTTACCGCATCGGGAGACGTGACTTTTCCCGTGCCGGACAATTGCGGGCGGGGTGACTTTGGGCGCTGTGGCAGTGTGGAACAGGGATTCGAGATCGTGTGGCAAAAGATATATTATACGGAGCAGGCTTGCTCTAACTGATAGCTTTTTCCTGGATACGACCAACCGCCGTGCGGGCTGCCCGCACGGCGGTTTTATCATCTGGGCC
>CAYNVC010000073.1:0-7126 GCA_964400615.1 uncultured Anaerolineales bacterium
CCCGCCGGCCGCTTGCCGCCCTTCCCCAAACGCCTGGCGGTTCAGTTCGACGTACTTTTGCGGAACACGGCGCTCGATGACGGACAACCACGTCTCCGGCTCCACGTTCAGCCGCGTCGAAAGCGCCCCCAGCAGGACGGTGTTCGCCAGACGGGGGTTGCCCAACCGCTCGGCAACGGCGAGGCCCTCGACCTCCATTATATCACCGGTGCGGGCGTGCACGGCGGCCAGTATCTCGTCGTCGGGCGGGTAGACCGCATCCCCCACTGTGGCCGACATGGGTGTGATGTGCTGCTGGTTGATGAGCGCCACCCCGCCGGGCCGCAGCCACTCGATCCAACGGGCCACCTCCAAAAGCTCGGTGGCGATCAGGTAATCCACTGTCCCCTTTTCGGCCGTGGGCGATCCCACGTCCTCCCCCCAACGGACGTGGCTTTCGACCACACCGCCGCGCTGGGAAAAGCCGTGCACCTCGGACTTTTTAGCATCGTACCCCGCCTGCAATCCCACCTCGGCGGTGATGTCGGACGCGGTCAGAATGCCCTGCCCGCCCACGCCGACGAAAAGAAAGTTGATAGACTGTTTCATCTTATGCCTCCTCCCGAGTTTCGTGCATCGCCCCGCGCGGGCAGACCTGGAGACAGACGGTGCAGCCGGTACACAGAAGCGGGTCGATCTGCGCCAGCGGTCGCCTGGTCTTGGCGTCCACCTCGTTCGACTTGACGATGGCCGGGCAACCAACGCGGAAACAGAGGCCACAGCCATTGCACACGTCCGGGTCAACGGTGATGACCGGGCGGCGCTCGAACTGGGGCGTAAAGACGCAGGCCCCGTTGACGATGACGACGGTGGGCCGGTCCTCGATCTCGGTCGCTGCGCGGATGGCCTGCTCCACCCCCTCGACGTCCAGCGCGTCCACCACCCACAGGTCTTGGACGCCCATCGCCCGCACCACGGACTCGATGTCAATCGGGTGCGTCTCCTGGCCTTGCAGCGTAACGCCGGTGGAGGGGTTATCTTGCCCGCCGGTCATAGCCGTGGTTCCGTTATCCAGAATCAGAGTGCAGGCCACACCCTTGTTGTAGATAGTATTTGCCAGTTCCGGCAGACCGGTGTGGAAAAAGGTCGAATCGCCGATGGTGGCGACGATTTTATCGGGGCAACCGGCCTGTTTGGCCCCGTGCGCCATACCGATGCTGGCCCCCATCGAGATCACCATGTCCGTCTTTTCGAACGGAGGCAAGACGCCAATGGCGTAGCAGCCGATGTCGCCGGACACCAGCAGTTTGAGCTTGCGCAGGTTATAGTAGACCGAGCGATGCGGGCAGCCGGGACAAAGCGCGGGAGGACGGGAGGGGATGGATATGGCGGGGGCGGTGTGCGCCGGGGCGCGGGTGTCGGGCGAGATCACCCCGGCCTCGATGGCCCCCTCACGGACACGGGCCAGAGTCAACTCACCCGTGGCGGGGAAGAACTCTTTGCCACTGACCTGCAATCCCATCGCGCGCACCTGTTCTTCGATGAATGGATCCAATTCCTCGACCACGATCAGTGTCTCGACTTGGGCGGCGAAATCACGGATCATCTGTTCCGGCAGGGGATAGGTCATCCCCAGCTTGAGGAACGAGAACCCGGCAAATATCTCGCGGGTGTACTGGTAGGCGATACCGGCGGTGATGATGCCCACGCGCTTGTCGCCCCACTCGATCCGGTTGAAGGGGCAGTTTTCGGCGTACACGGCTAACGCCCGTGTGCGGGCTTGGACCTCAGGGTGGCGGAGGCGGGCGTTGGCCGGGATCATCACGTACTTGCGCGGGTTGCGCTCGAACGGCGGCAGAGGAGCGAATTCGCGCACCCCGGCCGGCATATCCACCTCGACCGCGCCCTTGGAGTGGGAGAGGCGCGTGGTGGAGCGCAGCATCACCGGCGTGTCGAACTGCTCGCTCAAATCAAAAGCGAGACGGGTGAAATCCTTCGCCTCCTGGCTATCGGAAGGCTCCAGACAGGGGAATTTGCCAAAGCGGGCATAGTGGCGGTTATCCTGCTCGTTCTGGGAACTGAACGCGCCAGGGTCGTCCGCGCTGACCAGCACCAGCCCTGCCCCCACGCCGGTGTAGGAGAGGGTCATCAGGCTGTCGGAGGCGACGTTGACCCCGACGTGCTTCATCGCCGCCAGCGAGCGCGCCCCGGCGAACGAAGCTCCCACCACCGCATCCAACGCGACTTTTTCATTGGATGCCCACTCGGCTTTGACGCCGGCGTACTGGGCCAGCGCGGGCATTATTTCTGTGCTGGGGGTGCCGGGGTAGGCAGCGGCGTACCGCACACCTCCCTCCCACGCCCCCAGCGCAATTGATTCGTTGCCTGAAAGCAATCGTTTCATGATCGGTTCACTCCTATGTGATGGAATTTATGTACTGGAATCTGGCAAAATTTAATTTCCCTGTCCAGGGACGCAGACTAACGCAGAAAAACGCAGATTGATCGAGCCAGGTCTGCGAAAGTCAGCGTTAATCTGCGTCCTGGCTACAAAAGCAGGATCAGCTAATCTCTGGCCCTGCCTGCCAATCATAGCCAATCTCAGGATCGTCGTGGGAGATGCGCCCCTCGTCGCTGCCGTCGTACTCGCGGGAGACGATGTAAAAGACGTGCGCCGGGCCACTCAACACCCGGTAGCCGTGGGCCACGCCGGGCGGTATCTTGAGCACCGCCGCCGGCTGCCCCTCCCCCATCAACAACTCTTGTATTTCACCGTGGGTCGGCGAATCGGGGCGGGTATCGTAGAGGGCCGCTTTGATGACACCCACCGCCACGTACCACCAGTCGACTTGCTTCTGATGGACGTGCCACGCTTTGGCGACGCCCTGGTAGGACATTGTGTGGCTCCACTGTCCAAATCCTTCTGGAAAGATCGGGTCGCTGCCCCGGATGACCTCGCGAAAGAAACCGCGCCCGTCGGTGTGAGTGACCAATTCTTTGATTTCTACTCCGTGAATCATCGCGTGCTCCTTTTATTATTGTACGGTGACTATTTGCAACGGCGCTGGCATAAACAGGAGGACAAAGATCACCAGCGCCAGCAATCCCATACCGACGCGCAGCCGATCTAATTTGGTGGCGTCGTCCAGCGGCTGCGGGTGACGCCGGTTGAGAAACAGGTTCAAAAAAGCCCAGGTCATCCACAAGCTCCCGGCGTTGTTGCCGGTGAGCGTGAGCCACGTGCCCCAGATTATCATCGCCCCCATGACCACGTACCCCAGGTTCCAGGCCCGCCGCCCCAGGAGCGCATAGGCGACGTGCCCCCCATCCAACTGGCCCACCGGAATCAGGTTGATCATTGTGACCAGCAGGCCGAGCCAGGCGGCAAAAGCGACCGGGTGCAGCCAGACGTCCACCCCGTTGCCGGGGAGAACCCTCCCGAACACCAGGTATTTTAACCCCAGGTAGAGCAGCGAGTTGCCCTCTTGCGTGAATGAGGCAACGTCAGATGGGAGCGGGCCGACGCTGGAGAGCGACAGCCCCAGGAGCAGGAGCGGGATGGCGAGGAGCAGGCCGCCCAGCGGCCCGGCAATGCCGATATCGAACAGTGCTTTGCGGCTGCGCATCGGTGCACGCTGCACGATGACCGCCCCCAGTGTCCCTATGGGGCCGGCCGGCAGGGGGATAAAGTATGGCAGGCTGACCGGCGAGCCGTAGCGGCGGGCGACGAAATAATGGCTCAACTCGTGCGCCAGCAGGATTGTCATCAGCGTGCCGGCAAAGGGAAGCCCCCGGTACAGGTTGAGCAAGAGATCACGCACCGACATAGCAGTCGCCAGCCCGGCTTCCTGCATGGCGGATTCCATTCCAATGAAAAGCACGCTGAGCAGCGTCGCCAGGAACAGGAGCACGTTGATCCACATCCGCTCTGGTTTGCGCTCGACCACTCCTTTGGTGACGACGACCTCGTGTCCCCCACCGGGCAGATCGTTGAGCCAGGCGGTGTATCCGATTCCGGCAAAGCGGTGCGAGATTTGTTCAAAGGCGGATCCGGTGTCGCCATAGATTTGCCCCCGAAAGGCGATTACTTGATCGGGAGGGTGCATGATCTCGTGTACGTCAACGCGCATCAGGCCGGTGAGTTGACGCCGCAACTTGCCAATGAGCACCAATTGTGCGGAGGTGGGGGATTCTCTAAACTGTTTCGCCGTTGTTTCCGGCTCCATTGATTGCTCCTTTGAGCCAGATTATACACCAAAAACGTGAAACGTGCGACCAATCAATTGGAGCCGGGACAAAAGCGACCGGGATATGCATGGTCAGCCTGGGGATCTAGGGGAGCGAAGAGCATCCTTGCAGCAGCGTCTCGTACAGAGCGGCGATGTCGCCGACCATCTTGTGGGCGCTGAACTCGGCGGCTCCGGCTTGCCCGGCCTCACCCATCCGCCGGGCCAGGGACGGGTCTTGGAGCAACCGCAGCAACGCCTCCGCCAGGGCCTGGGGGTCGCCGGGCGGAGTGAGGAGGCCGTTGACCTCATCGGTCACGGCCTCGGCGTTGCCGTCCACCGCCGTGGCGACGATGGGCAGTCCGGCGGCCATCGCCTGGGGCAGCACGCGCGGGAGTCCCTCCCACAGCGAGCTGAGGGCGAACAGGTCGAAACTGTGCATCAGGTCGGGCACGTCGTGGCGCAGGCCGGTGAGGTGGACGCGGCCGGTGAGGCCCAGGGCAGCGATGTGGGTTTCCACCTCAGCCCGCAGGGGCCCGTCGCCGACGACGACAAAGTGGACGTCGGGCCGCTTTTTTGCCACGCCCGCCACCGCGCTCACAAAATCCAACGGGGCCTTTTGGGGCGAGAGGCGCGTCACCGTGCCGACAACCGGCGCGTCCGGCGGGATGCCCAGTTCCTCCCGCACCGTCTCACGGGAGCGGGTGGGATGAAGGAAGCGGTCTAGCTCGATGCCGCTGCGGATTGTGACGTACTGCTCCGGCACACCGATGCGGTCGGCCAGTCCTTTGGCGGTGTTGAGGGGAGAGACGACGATGAGTTTAGCGGTGATGTGTGCGGTGGCTCGCTCCAGGAGAATGTAGAAACGGCGCACCAGGGGATGTTGTCGCTCGTGGTGGCCCCAGCCGTGGACGGTGTGGAGGATGATGGGCGTTCCGGCCAGCCAGGCCGCCCAGCGGCCCAGGATACCGGCTTTGCTGGAATGGGTATGGACAATGGCATAGTGACCACGCCTGATGAAGCGAGCGAGGCGCAAGAGGGCCAGCATGTCCTTGAGAGGGGCGATCTGGCGCACCAGGGCCGGTTCGATGGTGAGCGGAACGCCACGGGCGCGGACATGGCCTATCAGGCTGCCTTCGGAGCCGGTCTGGGGGCCGCTGAGGACGTCCACGGCGTAGCGGTCGGGGGCGAGCAGGGCGGCGGTGAGCATGGTGTTTTCCTGCGCCCCGCCGACGATGAGGCGGGTGATGACGTGGAGGACGGAGATGCGGGTCATAGGAGCACTCGCTTAGCGGCGGCGCGTTTCCCAGGCCGCACCACCGCTCACCGCAGATCTATTCTTCTGGCTCAATCACTTCAAACCCTGCGGCCCGCAACGCTTCCGCCCGCCGGCTGTGGATACTCCCGACAGCAAGGATAAAACGGGCCGGCGTGATGCCGGTGTGGTCAATATAAAGCTGGCGTTTGCGCTCCAGCCGTTCTCGAATGTTCTTGCGCACGCTGGCGGCGATCTCGACCAAGATGTGTTGCCCGTCATAGATCACGCAGTCAAATTGTTCACCATCAATGTCGAGTTCCTCTACCCGCACACCGAACGAACGCTCAAGCAGTTCTTTCATCGTCTGCCGGAATATGCTCTCGTTACGGATGCCCCAGCGCGCTCCCAAGCGGTCGATGCTGACCTGCACTTGGTGGAAGCCATTTTCCACGCGCGTTTCCAGGCCGTTTAGTCTTTGGTCTATTTTACCCAGGTGCTGCTCCACTTGCTCAAAATGTTGGTCGACCTGCTCGAAACGTTTGTCAACTTGCTCGAAACGTTGGTCAACTTGCTCGAAACGCTTGTCAACTTGCTCGAAACGTTGGTCGACTTGCTCGAAACGTTGGTCGACTTGCTCGAAACGCTTGTCGACTTGCTCGAAATGTTGGTCGATCTGTTCCAAGTGCTGGTCAACTTGCCCAAAGTGTTGATTTACTTCGAACTGGAAACGGGCCAGTCGCCGGCCCAGGTCGTCGAACTGTCGTGTCGTTTCGGCTCGATGTTCCCTCAGTTCATCCGTCAACTGCGAAAACTCGTCCCGGCTGGGGGCATAATCCACCATAATGCCCTTGATGAAGAACCTGAACTGCGGGTCTTGTTCCAAGACCCGGGGCAATTGGTTCAGGATATACCCCTGCACTTGTTCCAGGATTTCCGGTTCGAGCAATTGCGTGTCCACCAGCATGTCCTCTCTGATTGCCTGCGTTACAGGTAACTACCAGGGTCTATCTGGCCCGTTCAGTAGCCACTATGATTATTTTACCACAAATGCCGGGCAATAGCAATTACGTATTCCAACGACAGCAGATGAGTGTATTTCAAACAATTCGGTGAATATTTACGCCGCGCCACCGTGAACGAACGGCGCTAGTTGTTTTACGCCCCACAAAACACGTCCAGCACCCAGGGCTGTTTAATTCTAGCGCACTTGGCTGGACGCAGGCTAACGCAGAAGCAGATGATAAGACGGGTGATGACGCGGAAGACTTTAATCACCATGTTCCCGGTACCAATCTACTGCTTTCTCCAACCCGGCGCGGAAACCCACCGTCACCGCGTAGCCGAGTTGTTCCCGCGCCCGGCTGATGTCGGCCAGGGAGTGTTTTACGTCGCCAGGACGGGGCGGGGCAAAGAGCGGTTCGATGCGCGCCCCCAAAATATCGTTGAGGGCGGCGACCAGTTCCAGCAGGGTGTACCGCTGACCGCAAGCGACGTTGAACACCTGTCCAGCCACGTCCCGTGCCGTAGCGGCCAACAGGTTGGCGTGGACGTTGTTGCCGACGTAGGTGAAATCGCGGGATTGGAGGCCGTCGCCATAGATCGTGGGGGATTTAGCGGCCAACATCGCTTTGATGAAGAGGGGAATGACCGCTGCATAATGGGA
>CAYNVC010000073.1:7136-9945 GCA_964400615.1 uncultured Anaerolineales bacterium
TGGGAGGCCGGGTCCTGGCGCGGCCCAAAGACGTTAAAGTAGCGCAGGCTGACCGTCTCTAGCCCAAAGACCGAGGTGAAAATCCGGCAATAGTGCTCGGCGGCAAGTTTGGAGACGGCGTAGGGGGATTTGGGACGGAGCGGCATGTCCTCTCGCTTGGGAAGGGTGGGAGAGTCGCCATAGATGGAGGAAGAAGAAGCATAGACCAGGCGGCGCACCCCGGCGTCGCGTGCGGCGACGAGCAGGTTGAGCGTTCCTCTGATGTTGGCGTCGTTGCTGGTGAGGGGATCGTCTATGCTGCGCTGGACGGATGGAACTGCGCCCTGGTGAAGGATGTAATCTACTCCTTGCACGGCTTCCCGGCAGGTATCCAGGTCGCGCAGGTCGCCTTCGACGAGCTCGATACTGCCCAGTACGTCGCTCAGGTTTTGGCGGCGGCCGGTGCTGAAATTATCCAGGAGGCGCACTCGTTCGCCACGAGAGAGCAATTCGTGGGCGATGTTGGCGCCGATGAATCCGGCTCCACCGGTGACGAGGTAAAGGGTCATCAAGAATCTCCTGCCAATGAATTGGAGCGTGTATTCCAGGCCGCAAGCAGGGCCAGAAAGGGTATCACCGGTATCCGGTATCGCGCATCGTAGGAAACCGGGCCGGTGACGAGGGCGAAATAGGCGCTGGTAACACCAGCCAGCAGCAATACGTCCCAGCGACGCGCCCGCAAACACCTGGTCGCGCCCCGCGCTGCCCCCAGGTTCAGCAAGGCCAGAAACAAGAGCTCGTATCCCAGTGTCCCGAAAAACAGCCAGTCGTCCCAGGCCATACGAGTCAGTTGCCGGTAAAAGGCCAGAAATGCCTGCCAGGTCTCCCCCAGGCTTTGGGACATCAGGTTAGCCAACAATCCGGTGCGGGCCGTGCGCACCCAGCCCAGGGCGCGAGCGGTGGTGCTCACCGTAGGGACGACAAAGAATAACAGGGAGCCTTTGAGGTGGACGAGCAAATACGCGAACGGGTGGGCGCGAATTTCGGTCAGGGCTTTGTGCTGGTAATAGGCGGCCATATCGCCGTCGGAGCGGGGCGCATCACCCAACTCGCGCTGTATCTCGTCAGACAGGTCGGCACGGGCGGTGGAGAAGGACACGTCCTGTAAGAAGGCGCGCAATTGAACCAGGTTGTAGTGAACCAGGTTGCTGGCCTGGATGGTGCTCAGTTCCGCCCGCCCGGTGAGAGCGTGGTTGCGGGCCATCCAGGGAGCAATGACCAGCGCAAAAGCAGCAAACAGCGCCAGGGCAATCTGCCACCTGCGCCTATCTCGCCGGGGGCCGAGCAGCCAGGCCAGGAGAGCGGCGACCGGCCCAAAATAGAACAGCACCGGACGCACCAGAGCGCCCAGACCCAACAGTCCCCCACCGACGCAGGCATACGTCCACCGTCGCCGCCGGAGCGCCAGGCTCCAGAGCAAGGTGCTGGCCGTCAGGACGCAGTTGAACAGGGTCTCGGTCATCAACTGGCTGGCATAGATGACGCTCCCGACTTCCACGCTCAGCACGAGCGCGACCAGCATTCCCACGCGCTGCCCGCCCCACAGTTTGCCCAGGCGATAGGCCAATGCCACAACAAGTGTACTGACGAGTATCTGCACCAGCACGGCGCCGGTGGGCGACGTCGCGCCGAGCAGGACATAGTCGAGCGCCAGGAAGGCCGGGTACAAGGGGGTGCGGTTGACCTCTGGTTGCCAGTCCCCTGTCTCGGCCAGGGTTCCAAAGCGATGCAGTTCAACCAGGTTGACTGCCAGGCGGTGGTAGCCGTGCGAATCTGGTTGCAAAAAGCGCTCTGGATGGTGCGCGATGGCGTCAAAGACGGCGATCCGGAGAGCAAATGCGACGAGCAGGATGCCCAGCGGCAAGAGTAAAGCGTTGCGGCGGTTCCGGTATAGTGCGTTCATCTGGACTCGTCCATTTCTTCCAGGTATTCGTCGTCGGCGTTGACGGCCCACACATCGTGGTGCGCGCCAAGAATGTTATCCACGGTCAGGAATGCGGTCAGCATCGAGTGGTCCGAATTGTTGTATTTGAAAAGCCCCGCCCGCCCCACCGGGTGGAGGTTATCGAACCGGGACAGGTAGGCCTTGATCTGGCCCAAGTGTTCCCGGTAGTGAGCGTCATAGACCGGGTAGCAACCCGGCATGCGGATCACAAAGGCGTCGAAAACGTCGCGCGGGTCGCACAGTTGCAGGCGACGCATCTCGCGTTTGCCCATCTCGATCAGGGCCGCGTCGTCCATGTTCCACAGATCATCTCCGGCGGTGCAAAAGTATTCCAGCCCCCGCGACGACTGGCCGGGCTGCGGCACCATGAACGGGCTCCAGTTGTTGAACACTTGCACCCGCCCCACCCGCACCTGGGGGTCGTGGACGTAAATCCAGGTGTCCGGCAGGTGTTCTGCGCCGTTCAGGAGCAGGTTGACCGTCAGCAAAGCACGATATTTGAGTTGGCCGGCGGCGGATAGCACAGCGGCGGGAGCGGCAGGCGAGAGGCTCTTGACCAGTTCGGTGATGGGCATGCTGCTGATGACGTGGTCGGCGGGGAATTCTTGCTCACCGCGCGGGGTGCGGGCCACAACTCGATGTACCCGTGAGCCGTCGTGAAGCAACCGGGTGACGCAGTGGTGCAGCAAGACCCGATTTTCCATCTCTTGCACCCGCTCCATCATGCGCTCGTACATCT
This sequence comes from uncultured Anaerolineales bacterium, assembly GCA_964400615.1. Classification (GTDB taxonomy): domain Bacteria; phylum Chloroflexota; class Anaerolineae; order B4-G1; family B4-G1; genus B4-G1. Next base: position 9,860 of record CAYNVC010000073.1, read on the forward strand.
GCCCCGGCCCCAGGCGCGGGTAGAGGAATTCCTCGATCAGGCTCTTGACCTGCGGGCCGCGCGATTTGAACAGGGCACTCGTCAGA
>CAYNVC010000074.1:0-9929 GCA_964400615.1 uncultured Anaerolineales bacterium
TCGTCGTGCGGGCCGATGAGTACCATCGCCACGTTGAATTTGCCCTCTTCGATGGCTGGAATCTCGAATCCGCCTTCGCTGGGGGCCTGGGTCGCTTCTTCTGCCGGTTTGGGGCCGCAGGCGCCCAGTACGAGCGTCGCTACCATCAGGGTAGCCAGAAACCATAATGCTTTTTTAGACAGCAATTTACTTCCTCCTAGGGTTTATAGTGTGGTTCTGTGGTATGGGTTGGGATTTTCGTCTCTGGTTTGGGGTATCACCTCCTCCGTCCATCTCCTGTTTCGTCTCTGGTACTAGAAACTTGCGTACAAACGTTCTGATGGGAAAGAAACCAGGTTTTTCCGAAAAACCTGGTTTCTGGCAGTCTCGTCGAACTAGGAGTCGAACGTGTACATCTGTTAAAGTTTCGTCATAGTGCTAGTATACCACCGTCCAGGCCGGATGCAAATTATTCGAGTGATTTTGGGTATCTGTGACGTGCCCTTTCGCGGGCGGGAGGGAATATGGTGCTGGAAACGAAACGTATCCCAATTACAGCTCTACATTCCGGTGGGTAGGTTCAGGAAGGTCGTTTCCAGGTTGAATTGCTCCGCCAGGTGACGGGCCAGCGCCTTGACGCCCAGCGTCTCGGTTCCATAGTGGCCGCCATAGATGACGTTGAGGTTGTATTCGGCGGCGTGGTGGAAGAAGGTGTGATCGGTTTCACCGGTGACGAACGTATCGAACCCGGCCGCGGCGACCTGGGCCATCATCATCGCTGCCCCGCCGGAGATGCAGCCCACCCGCGCGGCCTGGGCCGGCCCGTGTGCCAGGACGCGCACGGGCGGCTCTCCGGTGGCCTGCGTCAGCCGCTCGACCAGTGTGTCCAGCGGGGTGGGCGGGTCGAGTGTGCCGCCGCTGCCGATCTGGTTGCCGTGATACTCGCCAAAGGGGCGGGGGTCTTGCAGCCCCAGCAGGCGCACCAGTTCGGCGTTGTTGCCCACCTGGGGGTGCATGTCGAGCGGCAGGTGGACGGCGTAGAGGCCGCAGCCGCCGGTGATGAGCGTCCGCACCCGCCGGAAGAGCGGCCCGACCAGCCTGACCGGTTTGTCCCAGAAAAGCCCGTGGTGGACGATGAGCAGTTGCGCCCCGGCGGCGACGGCCTGCTCAAAGCTGGCCTGGCAACCGTCCACGGCAAAGGCGACCCGCGTCACCTCCTCCGGCCCTTGAACCTGTAAGCCGTTCTGAGAAGCGTCCTGGATTTCATTGACGCGCAGATAGTCGTCGAGGTAGGAAACGAGTTTTGAGCGTTCCATCTGAATCTCCTGTTTATCTTGCTAACCGTTCCATTGCAGCGAGGATGAGCCACAGCAGGCCCAGTATGCCGGCGCCCGTGAGCAGACATCCCAGCCCCAGCATTGCCGCCGGCGGGCCATAGGCCAGCGCGATGGCGATTGATCCTCCGATGACCAGGAAGGCGGCGACGATCCAAAAGAGGCGGCGCTGTTCCCGTTTTCGTTGAGCACGCGGATTGGTTGGCCGGCCAGGGTCACTATTCACGTCCAGCATCCTCCCATACGTCATTTCTGAGCAAATCCTCATAGCTCTCTCGGCGACGAATCAGCCTTGCCTGGCCGTTTTTTACCAGGACGACCGGTGGGCGGAGGGCCAGATTATAATTGCTGGACAGGCTCAGGTTGTACGCGCCGCAGGCCGGAACCGCCAGCAGGTCGCCAGCCACCAGCGGCGGAAGCGAGATTCCTTTGATCAGAACGTCGCCCGACTCGCAATACTTTCCGGCGATAGTGACGGTCTCGGTGGCGGGGTCGTTGGCCTTGTTGGCTACGATGGCTTTGTACTGCGCTCCGTAGAGGGCCGGGCGGACGTTATCGGCGATGCCGCCATCTACAAAGACGTAGGTACGCAGGCCGGGAATCTCTTTGCGCCCCCCGACGCGGTAGAGCGCCACTCCTGCTGGCCCCGTGATGGAGCGCCCCGGCTCGATGACCAATTTGGGCAGTGGGAGCCGATACCGGGCCGTTTCCTCTCTCAGTGTGCCCACTATCGTGGCGGCGATCTCTTCCAGGCTGGGCGGCTCGTCGGCCTGGGTGTAGCGGATACCCCAGCCTCCGCCGGGTGAGAACTCGTGCATTTGGAAGCCGTGTTTCTCCGCCATCGTCGCGGCGAACTTTATCATGATGCGCACCGTGTTCTGGTAAGGTTCCAGCTCGAGGATTTGCGAACCGATGTGCGCGTGGAGGCCCACCAGGTGCAGACCAGGCGAGGCCAGCGCCCGCCGCAGGGCCGCTTCCGCCTGGCCCGTGATGATTGGGAAGCCGAATTTGGAATCCACGATCCCGGTGGTGATGTGGGCGTGGGTGTGAGGATCCACCCCAGGCGAGATTCGCAGCAGGATTTCGGCCACCTGGCCTCTCTCCTGCGCCAGGCGGTTCAAGAGTTCCATCTCGTGCAGATTGTCCACCACTATCCGGCCCACGCCCCGGTCGAGGGCCATCTCTAGCTCCGCGGCCGACTTGTTGTTGCCGTGAAAATAGACCCTGTTCAATGGGAACCCGGCCTGTCTGACTGTGTAGAGTTCCCCGCCGGAGACCACGTCCAGCCCCAGCCCTTCCTCCCGGAAAATTACAGCCAGGGCCGGGTTGATGAACGCCTTGCTGGCGTAGAGGACGAGCACGTCCTCGTAGCGGCGACCAAAGACTTGCCGGTAGCTCCGGCACTGGTGGCGCAGAGTTGCCTCGTCAAAGATATAGAGCGGGGTGTCGAATTCCTGGGCCAGAGCCACGCAGTCGCAACCCCCGATTTCCAGGTGGTTCACGGTGTTGACTCGGGCCGTGATGGGCAGTACCATCGTTTATCCTGTCTCCCCTCTATTCTTCCACGAACAGCGGCACAAAGTCGAACTTGCTCACGTCCACCAACCCCTGGTCGGTCAGCTTGAGCGCCGGGATGACCTCCAACGCCAAAAAGCCCAGCGCCATGAACGGGTCGTGCAGGGATGACCCCAGTTCTGTGGCCGCCGTTACCAGGTCGTCCATCTGTTGCCGGACGGTTTCTATCGTCTGGTCGGACATCAGCCCGGCGATGGGCAGCGGCACGGAGGCGAGCACCTCTGCCCCGGCAGCGGCGACCAGTCCCCCGCCCATCTCGCCCACGGCGCGGGCGGCGGTCAGCATCGAGGCGTCGTCGCACCCGGCGACGGTGAGGTTGTGGCAATCGTGCCCCACGCTGCCGGCTATGGCGCCGCGTTTCAGCCCCAGCCCGCGCACGAACCCCAGCCCCACGTTCCCCGTCCCCCGGTGACGTTCGATCACGGCCAGCTTGAGCAGGTCTCGCTCCGGGTCGGCCACCGCCAGCCCGTTTGTTATTTTTGCCGCCTCGATCAACTGCTCGGTGATGACCTGATCCGGCACGACGCCGATGACGCGCACTCGTTCCCCCTGGGCGGGGATGGCGAAATCGAGTTCGTCCCAACCCACGTGGACCGTACCCAGCACGCGCGGATCGTCCAGCGCGGGCGCGGCCCACTCGCCGACCGGTGCGCCCCCTTGCGCCACCAGCCGCCCGCCGGCAAGGACCATCTCGGCGCGGAAATCGTCCAGGTCGGAAAAGACGACCAGGTCGGCCCGCCGGCCCGGCGCGATTGCCCCCCTATCGCGCAGCCGGAACCACTCGGCGGGGTTGAGGGTCGCCATTTGGATGGCGGTGATGGGGGGCAGTCCCTCGGAGACGGCCAGGCGGATCAGGTAGTCAATGTGTCCCTCGTCGAGCAGGTCGGCCGGGTGACGGTCGTCGGTGCAAAAGGCGCAGCGGCGGCTGTTCTGCGGGGTGATGGCGGGCAGGAGGGCGTGCAGGTTTTTGGCGGCGGTTGATTCGCGCACAAAGACGTACATCCCCAGGCGGAGCTTTTCCACCATCTCGGCGGGCGTCATGCACTCGTGGTCGGAGCCGGGGCCGGCGCCGGCGTAGGCTTGCAGCCACTTGCCGCCGACGGCCGGAGCGTGGCCGTCAATGACGTGGCCCTGGAAAGCAACCAGTTTCTCCAATGCGCCGGGCAGCCCCAGCACCGCGCCCGGCACGTTCATAAACTCGGCCAGCCCGATGACGCGCGGCAGGTCGGCCAGGGCGAGCAGGTCGGCGGCCTCCAATTCCGCCCCGGCGGTTCCCAGCGGCGTGGCCGGGACGCAGGAGGGCAGGTTGACGTAGACTGTCAGCGGCAGCCCCTCGGAGGCGGCCAGCATGTAGCGGATACCGGCGGCCCCGGCGACGTTGGCGATCTCGTGCGGGTCGGTGACGGCGCTGGTGGTTCCGCGCACCACGACGGCGCGGGCGAACTGGGGTGGGGCGACCATCGAGGACTCGACGTGGACGTGGGCGTCGATCAGGCCGGGGCAGACGTACCGCCCGCCCAGGTCGAGTTCTTCGTGGGCCTCGTACCCCTCTCCCACGCCGACGATGGTATCTCCGGCGATGGCGACGTCGGCCTCGATTATCTCGCCGGTAAAGACGTTGATCACGCGCCCGTTCGTGAGCAGCAGGTCGGCGGGCGCGTCGCCTCGGGCGATGGGGAGAAAATCAGCTAGTTTCATTTGAATACCTCCGGTAGTTGGGTGTGGTCTCGAGCAATGCTAGAAACCGGCGGGCGGAAATGATGGGGACTCGGCCAACCTGGCCCAGGTCTAGCAGGTCATTGTCGCCGCTGATTATGATGTCGGCCTCTCCAAACACGGCGCACGCGATAACCTGGTCATCGTCCGGGTCGCGACAGATGCGGGGTACTTGTTCTGGTACGTCCACTATCTCGCCCAAAGCGGCGATGAGGGCAATAAAGCGTAGCCGTGTCTGGTCATCGTAGTAACGGCCAAGTTTGGGGTATTGCAATACCCGGTTCAATTCCTCCAGCAGGGCAAAAGATGTCAGCAGTGCAAAATCGTCGCGCATCAAGTGGAAGTCTATCAGAGTTGCTATAGGAGGACGGTGGCTGATCAGGTAGCTGACCAGCAGGTTGGTGTCCAGTACGACGCGCATTAACCCTCTCGTGTCGCGTGGATTGCTTCGTTCACCAGATCGGCGGCTTTGTTTTCAGAGAGGGCGGCGCGGGCGCTCGTGTCCAGGGCAATGCGGCGCAACTCGGATAACCAGGCGGCCCGTTTTTCGTTGGCTGCCTGCCATTTTTTATAGTTTTGGAACTCTTGGTAGGGAATGATCACTGCCTGGGGCGTATTGTAACTTTTGATGATCGCTGGTTCTTGTTTTAGCCGAACGCGGTCGAGAATATCTCTCGATCGGCGGCGCAGCTCTGTGGTTTGTATTGTCCAGGTCATTTTCCCATCTCCTTTCCATCTGGCACAAGTTGTGTTGTATTGTTGTGCTATTGTATCATAACTGGAATGGATGTGCAAGGTCGAGGGTGTGGTTTTTGCACTTTAACCGCGCTTTCTGGCGATGAATCTGCCCTGTCCTTGTCGCCCGCTGAACCGTCCCTGGCGGTAGATGACCTGCCCGCGCGAGACGGTCGCCCTGACCCGGCCCTGCACGCTCATTCCCTCGTAGGGGGTGTATCCGGCCAGGTGGTGCAGGCTCCCGGCGGCGATGGCTCCCTCCGGCTGCGGGTCGTAGATGACGAAGTCGGCGTCCGCGCCGGGCAGGAGTGCGCCCTTGCGCGGCCACAGTCCCCACAGGCGGGCCGGGTTGGCGGAGAGGAGTTCCACCAATTGGGGAAGCGTCAACCGGCCCCCGGCCGCGCCGTGGGTGTACATCAGGGGCAGCAGCGTCTCCATCCCCGGCAGTCCGCCGGGCGTCTGGGTGAAATCGTCCTGGGCGGTCTTTTGCTCCTTCGTATAGTCACAATGGTCAGTGATGATTGTGTCCACCATCCCGGCCTCGACCGTGGCCCACAGTCGGGCCGTCTCGTCGGGGGCGCGCAGCGGCGGCTGGAGGATATAGCGCCACGGCTCTGGCCCCTCGTAGGCAGAGTTATCCAGCAGGAGGTACTGGGGGCCGGTCTCGCAGGTGGCGATTTGGCCCTCGTCGCGTGCCTCGGCCACCAGTGCGACGGAGCGGGCGGTGGAGCAATGGCAAATGTGCACCGGGCATCCGGCGGCCTCGGCCAAAAAGAGCACGCGCCGGATCGCTTCCTGCTCGGCCAGGGCGGGGCGGGAGTGGCCGTGGTATCGCCAGCCGATCTCGCCGGCGGCGACGAGCGCTTCCGTCCGCGTCGCCACCAGGGAGTCGTTCTCGCAGTGGACGAGCGGCAGCAGCCCCAGGTCGGCGCAGGCTTCCATCAAGCGCAGAATAGTCCCGTCGGTGGCGTAATAGTTGGGCCGGTAGGTGGTATAGAGTTTGACGCTGGGCATCCCCATCTCGACCAATTCGGCCAGTTCACCCTCGCGGCCCGGCGGCAGGTCTGTGACCATGACGTGAAAGCCATAGTCAATCACCGCCCCGCTTGCTTCCGCCAGCCGCGCCTCGACCGCCTGGTGCAGCGTTTGCCCTGGGAACTGGGTGACGAAATCCACCACGGTGGTGACCCCTCCGCAGGCGGCGGCCCGCGTGCCTGTGAACCAGTCGTCGGCGGTGCGGTAGAGGCCGGTGTCAAGCGCGACGTGGGTGTGAGAATCAATCACGCCGGGGAGGACGTAGCAGCCGGCGGCCTCGATCACGCGCGTGTCGTGGGCCGTGGGCAGGTCGCGCCCGATGGCCTTGATGCGTTCTCCCTGGGCCAGCAGGTCGGCCTCGATGATGCCCTGCGGCGTGACCAGAGCGCCGCCCTGGATAAGTAGGGTGGATGTGGTGGGTTGTTTCATTGAATGCCTCCTGCTCTGTGGGACGAGGCCATGTTCTCACGCTCCTGGTGGCTTGCGCCAAACTGTGATGCTCTTGCGCAGTGCAGCCCGCCCATATTTGCCCATCTGCTGGCTGCTGTTTCCTTTGCGCTGTGGCAAGACGTAGATTTTGACCGGTTCAAATCCAACTTGCTCGGCCAGGTTCGTCGTCAGCGTATCTACGGGAATGACCTCGCCGGCGTAACGGACGTTGTCGTTGACGAATGCCACGTGTGCACCACTCCGGCACACGCGCTGCAATTCGGCAAACACAAAGGTCAACTCGGTAAAGTATTGGGCGATCATCGTCAATACCCCGGCATTGTTGATCTCGCCCATCTCATTTCTAGCCTGCAACGCGGCGTTGACTTCCGTGAGAGCCTGGTTACTCTGCACTATATCTACGATGCTGAGGTAGCGATCATATTGGCCGAGAGAGCGGTAGAACTCGGCGAGTTTGTCCAACTTGGGCTGATTCTCCACCGTGCACGACAATTGACTTTGCCGCAGGTTGAATATCTCCTCGTCTACCCCCAGGTAGGCCAGCTCGAGAGCATAAGTCCTGGTATAATCGTATCTGTTTGCATACGGGGGGGACGTGATGACGGCGTCGAATTGCCCGGCCTCCATTTCTGGAAGCACATAGAGCGTGTTGCCTGCCACCAATCGCTGATCGCTTTTGGGTGGAGGGTCACTCTGCAATCTCGAAACGTCGCTGATGATTTTGCTCAACGCCTGGGTGAACGCTTCTTTTACGCCCGGCAATTCTCCTTTGTAAATGCCTTTGACGGGCTTTTTGCCTTGCGCCATTCGCTTTGTATTGCGCTCGACCATTTTCCGCGCTCGCCTGTCCCAGCGCAGGAATTGCCCATCTTTGCGGGTATAGCTGATTCCCTCCAGGATACTGAGCAAGGCCATCCGGCTCAGAATTTTTGTCTCCACGCTCACGTCCAGGGTTTCGATCCGGTGCTTGTAGGCCATCAAGTCACGTTCTGCCTGGTCGGGAAACGCCGTCTGGGTGATGGTCAAGTGGGGAAACTCGTCGCGCACCGGTGGAGGCGTTGTTTCCTTAGCCAGTCTGTTGACGTATCGTAGTTCATCTATGTCGTAATCGAACACCCGCGACTTGGCCGCCCAGGCCAGGTGGCAGTGTGGCAACAGTTCGATGCCTGCCGAGTTGATGCCGAGCATTTGAGCGACCAACAACGTCGTGCATGAACCGGCAAAGGGATCGAGAATTGTATCACCGGGGCCGACGCCGAATTTTTCGATCAGTATCTCGACCAGGCTATCCGAGAAACCCTCCCGGTACTTGATCCAGCTATGCAGGATTTTGGTTTTGTTGGCCTGGAAACTGACGAGCCGCCGATTGAATTCGTCAGTTTCTTCCATCAGGTGCTTGTAGCGATCTTCCAGTGTGATACGGGCCTGTTCAGAGTGTACGCCACCGTGCGAGAACGTCTCGCGTTCCAGGTTCGTTCGTTTTTTGATGACGTCGGGGAAAAATGAGAGTTGTTGCATGCAGCAAGTGGCCTCACTCGTGATTGACTGTTTCTATCATTATAGCACATAGACCCAGGCTGCCCAATCGTGGTTCAAATTATCACCGTTCCATTTGCTGCCACCAACTCTTGGGCAATCTCGTTGTGCCGCTCGAGCACCGGCCCCATGTCCACCGTCAGCAATTGCCCTTCCTCGACCACGACGCGCCCGTTGATGACCGAGAGATCCACCCGTTGGGGTGTGCAAAAGACGGTCGCCGCCAGCGGATCGTGGAGTGCGCCGGCATAGTCGAGCCGATCCAGCCGCAGGCCGATAAAATCGGCCGCTTTGCCGGGGGCCAGTTGGCCGATGTCGTCCCGGCCCAGCACCTGAGCGCCGCCGCGCGTCGCCATCCACAACGCTTCCTGGGCCGAAAGGCCGGCCGGGTTGCCGGAGACGCGCTGCAAGAGCAGCGCCTGGCGTGCTTCGGCCAGCAGGTGGGAGGAATCGTTGCTGGCGGAGCCATCCACCCCCAGCCCCACCCGCACGCCCGAGTCCAGGTAGGCCCGCACCGGCGCGATGCCGCTCCCCAGCCGCATGTTGGAGCTGGGACAGTGGCAGACTCCCGTGCCGGTCTGGGCAAAGAGCGCGATTTCCTGCTCGTTCAGGTGGACGCAGTGGGCGTGCCAGACGTCCTCGCCCAGCCAGCCCAGTTCCCCGGCGTAGCCCACCGGTCGCTGGCCGAACCTTTCCAGGCAGAACTGTTCTTCGTCCAGCGTCTCCGCCAGGTGGGTGTGCATCTGGACGCCGTAGGAGCGGGCCAGCGCTGCCGCTTCGCGCATCAGGTCGGGCGTCACCGAAAACGGGGAGCAGGGGGCGACGACAATGCGCGTCATCGCGCCGGGCGCGGGGTCGTGGTAGGTCTCGATGACACGCCGCGTATCCTGGAGGATGAAATCCTCGTCTTCGACGACGGCATCGGGCGGGAGGCCGCCTTTGCTCTCTCCCAGGCTCATCGCGCCCCGGCCGGGTTGGAAGCGGACGCCGATCTCTTGGGCGGCGCGAATCTCGTCGTCGAGGCGGCAGCCGTTGGGGTAGATGTAGAGGTGGTCGGAGGCGGTGGTGCAGCCGGAGAGCATCAACTCGGCCAGTCCCACCAGTGCGCTGGTGTAGATTGCCTGGGGGGTCAGCCCGGCCCAAATGGGATAGAGCGTCTTGAGCCATTGGAACAGGGTGGCGTTCTGCGCGGCAGGCACGGCGCGGGTCAGCGTCTGGTAGAGGTGGTGGTGGGTGTTGACCAGCCCTGGCATGACGAGCATTCCCTGGGCGTTGATGACGCGGTCGGCCCCGGTGGGCAGGTCTCGGGTTGGCCCGATTTGCGCGATAAAGTTATCGCGCACGAACAGGCTGCCATTGGGAATGAGGCGCTGCTCGTCGTCCATCGTCGCCAACAGGGCTGCGTTTTTCAAAAGTAGCGTTGGCATAGTGGCCTCCTTGTTGATTTGCAGTGTAACACATCTCGCCGCAGAATGCAAAGAGAGGCGGAACGCGGCCATCCTGGCCGCATGTGGCCGCGCGGATGCGGGCGTGGCGGGACGCGGCCAGGATGACCGCATGCGGGCAAGA
>CAYNVC010000075.1:0-9870 GCA_964400615.1 uncultured Anaerolineales bacterium
CCCCTTGTCCCCTTGCTTCCTTCCTTGTCTCTTTCCGCCTGCGCCAAAATTTCCTCCGCGCTGCGCCGGGCCGCCTCCCCGCTTCCGCCGAGCATTTGCGCCAACTCGTCCACCCGTTCCTGGCCTTGCAGCTCTCTGACCCGCGTCACCGTCCGCTCGCCCGCGATCTGTTTTTCCACGTGCAGGTGTGTGTCCCCGAAGGCGGCCAACTGGGGCAGGTGGGTGACGCACAACACCTGGTGGCGCAGGGCGTCTTTTCCCGCGTTGGCCGTCAGGCTCCACAGCTTTTCGCCCACCGTCGCCCCCACGCGCCCGCCGATGCCCTGGTCAATTTCGTCGAACACCAGCGTGGGCGTCTCGTCGGCGTGAGAGAGGACGGTCTTGAGCGCCAGCATCAACCGTGAGGTCTCGCCGCCGGAGGCGATTTTCGCCAGCGGCTTGAGCGGTTCGCCGGGGTTGGGGGAAACGAGGAACTCGACCCGGTCAATGCCTGTGCGGTCGAAGGCGACGCGCCGCTCCTCCTCCGTCTCTGGCGCGGGTTGGACCGGCACACCGTGGGGATCGTCCTGCCATTGCAAATCCACCCCGAACCGCGCCCCCTCCATCCGCAGGGCGTGCAGCTCCGTTTCGATCCCGGCCGCCAGACGCTGGGCCGCTTCGCGCCGCCGGTGAGAGAGTTCGAGCGCCAGGTCGCCCAACTCTGCCAGTAGACGCTCCTCTCGCGCCCGCAGGTCGCCGATGCGCTCCTCGCTGTGGGTGATCGTATCCAATTCCTGGGCCGCCTGCCGGGCATAGCTCAACACGTCCGAGATGCCCGTGCCGTACTTGCGTTCCAACCGGTGGATCAGGGTCAGCCGTTCCTCGACCTGTTGCAGGCGGCGCGGGTTGTGCTCGATCTGATCCTGGTAATCGCGCAGGTTCTCGACCAGTTCCTGGGTTTGATAGTTGATGCTCTCGGCGGCACGCAATTGGGGTTCCTGGCTCGGATCGACCCGGGTCAGCCCTTCCAGGGCACGCAGCGCCACGCCCAGCAAATCCAATGCCTGCGGGGTCTCGCTTTCCCCCTGTTCCAGTGCGCCGAGCGCCAGGCCGACCAATTCGGCCAGTTGTTCGGCGTTGGTCAGCCGCAGCCTCTCGTCGAGCAGATTTTCCTCCTCGCCGGGTTCGAGCGCGGCGGCCTGTATCTCGTTAATTTGGAACTGCAACAGGTCGGCCCGGTGCGCCAACTCCTGTTCGCTGCGCAGCAGGTCGGCCAACTCCTGGCGCACCGCCCGCACCTGGGCCGTTATTTCTGCAACCTGGCCGCGCAGCGGTTCCAGCCCCGCGTACCGGTCGAGCAGGTTGACGTGTTCGCGCACGCGCAGCAGCGAGAGGTGCTCGCTCTGGCCGTGGATGTCCACCAGCCCCTGGGCTGCCTGGCGCAGGAGAGCCAGCGTGACAGTTCTACCGTTGATGCGACAGAGGTTGCGTCCGTTGGCCCGCACCTCGCGCCCCAGGAGCAGCAGGTCGGGGGCGTCCCCTTCCAGCCCCTCTTGCTCCAGCAGGGGGGCGAGCGCGGCCCGCCGGCCCGGTTCCAGCTCGAACGTGGCCTCGATGATGGCCCGGTCGGCCCCGGAGCGCACAAAGGTGGTCTCGGCCCGCCCGCCCAGCGCCAGCTCGAGCGAATCTATGATGATGGATTTGCCCGCGCCGGTCTCTCCGGTGAGGGCGGTAAAGCCGGGCGCAAAAGTCAGGTGCAGGTCGTCAATGATGGCAAAATCGCGGATGTGCAGCTCGCTCAGCACGTTTCCCTCCTATACCCGCCGGCCGGGGTGCAGCCAGGCGTAGGCCGCGCCGGTCGCCGTCGCCAGATATACCAGGTTCCAGAGTATGCCCGTCAACCCGCTCGCCAGATAGCCCAGCGGTGGGGACATACCCAGCGAGAGGAGCGAGAGTGCCAGGTAGGGTAAATCTCCCACGATGATGCCGCCGCATACGACCAGCCAGGTGTACTCGCCGCGCCGCCGTTTGATGGCCCGGTGGGCCAGGTTGGCGATGCCGCCGCCAGCCAACGGCCCCAGGATAATGGCGAACCAGCCCAGGCTGGGGATGAGCCACCCGGCCAACAGCGCCAGCGGGAGCGTCACCGCCGCTGCGATCAAATAATGGACGGTGCCAAAGTCGGCATAGAACACTTTTTGCTGCGCTCTGACACAATCTGGGCAGCGGTAGCCGACCGGCGTCAAAACTGCGCACGCGGCGCATATCGGCCGCCCGCACTTGTTGCAGCGCAAGTAGGTCTCACGGTTGGGGTGGTTGACGCAGTGCAACGGTTCTGTCATGTCTCTAACTCCGAATTTGAGGTTTGCTTGCGGGGAACCAGACGCGCTACCAGTGTCTTGTAGAAATAGTTCTTGTCCTGCACACGCGCAAAGCGGGCCACGTGTGGGCTGGCCTCTACCTGGACGTGGTCTCCGTTTTCCAATTCTGCCTGCATTTCGCCGTCCACGGTCAGCACGGCCGGCCGCCCTCCGGTGACGACGATACGCACCGCGACCCCTTCGGAGAGGACGACGGGCCGCGCCATGCTCAAGTGGGGGGCGACGGGAATCAGCAGGATGTTGCGTAATTGGGGCGGCATCACCGGCCCGCCCGCCGCCAGCGCGTAGGCGGTGCTCCCGGTCGGCGTGGCGACGATGAGTCCGTCGGCGACGTAGGTAGCCAGGTGTCCCCCGTCAATCTCGGTGTGCAGGTGAACCACGCGGGCACGCGCTCCCCGCCCGGTCACGACGTCGTTCAGGGCGTCGGTCCGTTCCATCACCGTCGCGCCGTTCCGGTGGACGCTGGCCTGGAGCATCATGCGCTCCTCGACCCAATAGTCGCCGCTCAACGTCTGGGACACGACGCTCTGCCACGTCTCCGGTTCGGCTTCGGTGAGGAATCCCACCCGGCCCAGGTTTATCCCCAGGATGGGAGCGTCGTAAGGGGCCGCTGCCCGCGCTGCGCGGAGGATGGAGCCGTCACCGCCCAGCGTCACCACCAGGTCGGTTTCTTGCCAGTCGAGCGCGGCCGGGGCCTCGCTGGCGGTGCAGATTTGTGTCTTTTGCCCTCGTTGTTCCACCCAGGTGGCTATTTCGTCTGCCAGGGGGTACGCGCGAGCGACGCGAGGGTTGTAGAGAATGCCGATCATTTACCCTGCCTCTTGCTTGCGTTGGAAGGTGGACATGGCGCTCCAGTTGCCCAAGTGGATTTCAGACAGTCGTGGTATATTATAGCCCAAGTTCCGTGGTTGTCTAACTGCTTTGCTTGCACAAGTGCCCCGTTCGCGGTATAATATCCGCGAGTTTGGAGGAGGCAAGCAAGTATGCCATTGTATGAATATCAATGCCAGGACTGTGGTGTGCGCTTTGAGCGGATGCAGCACATGAACGATGAACCTGTAAAGGTCTGCCCCGAGTGCGGAGGGGAGGTACATCGCCTGATTCAACCTGTCGGGGTCATCTTCAAAGGCTCTGGTTTCTACGTCACCGACAATCGGGCCAAGTCCTCGACCGCCACACCGGGCAGCACGACGAAACAGTCGAAAAAAGAAACAACCCCTAAACCCGCGGAAAGCAAAACCACAGAAACAAAAAGTGAATAGAATAACTATCAGCAAGACGGGCGTGACCGATGTGGTCACGCCCGTTTTCATTTGGGGCCAGGTCGCACCGGCCTGAAAGAGCCGGTGCTGGATATGCCGTGGGTGCGAGTTTCCAGCGCCGCCTGTCCCAGCGCCGCCTGTTCACGGCGGCGCGGCACATACGAATACCCGCCAACCCATCTGAAACACCCCCTTTTCATTTTTAGGGCCGGGTCGCTACAACTGGAATCCGCCACTGGCGCGGATGATTTTGTGGCTATAGTCTGTCACATAGGTCGAGAGCTTTTTCTTCAAGTTGCGCCATTCGTCCGAGGCGAGAGCAGCTTGCAGACTCTCTAAATCTTCCGCTATCCCGCCGGCCAGAATCTGCGGCCTGTCGCCGTACTGGGTATACCATGCGTCGGTGGGGCGGATGCCAAGTTTCAGCAGAACAGGCCCGAACTCGCGCACGACGAATTCAAAATAAGCCTCTTCCTGCCCCGGACGGATGTTCCAGGACATCAAAAGTTTGAACATTGCGGTTTCTCTACTGGCATCCCAGCTCGACCATCTCCTGTGTAACCTGATCCTGCCACTCTTGCGGCGAGTCGAGGGACAGGAAATGTGTGTACGTCTGGCAAGCCTCCTCTACGTCGCCGCTTTGCGCCAGAGCGCCGCCCAGCGCATAGTATGCTTCAGGCGAATCCGGCACTTGCTCGATGGCCTTGTGCAGCGCCGTGATGGCGGAGGCGTAATCCGCCCGCAGCAGGTAGACGTTTGCCATTCCAATGAGCGCCTGGGGCATATCCTCCTCCAGCTCTAGCGCGGCCTCGAACTCGGCGACCGCCTGATCTATTATCTGCTGATCAGGTGGAGCGGAGGGATCGTCCGCCGAAAAGGCGCTGTTGAGGTAGATAGCGCCTAGTTGGTAGTGGGTGTCGGCGTCGGGGTCCAGTTGCAGGGCGGTCTGGAATTCGCTCAGGGCGGTGTTGAGGTCGCCCATCTGGAAATATGTCACACCCAGGTTGTGGTGAGCGGCGGCATTGTCGGGATCGAGCGCGATCACGGTGCTGAACTCTTGCTTTGCTTTTGCCAGATCGCCGGTTTGGTTGTACGCCTGTCCCAGCAACAGGTGAGCCTCGCCGCTGCCGGGGTCAGCCTCGACCGCCGCTTTGAGATCGGTGATGGCTGCGGCGTACTCGCCTGCCTCCAGGTGAGCGCGACCGGATTCCAGCCCTGCCCCATTTGTCGCCTGGCCTTTGCAAGCGGCCAGGACGAGAACCAGTAGTATGGCAAAGAGAGTTTTACGCATTTTATTCTCCCCCATTCCGTCTCTTGGGATCCAAGACGACGACCCGCGTCCCCTCGCTTGGATCGCTCTTGCTGATTTTGAGCAGTTCTTCGCTCTCTATCTTTTCTACGCCCATTTCTCTCAGGAAACGGTTCAGAGTCCCCAGTTTGGCCTTTAGGCCCTTGATTTTGTAATACATTGGGATGACGATGTTCGGCTCGAAGAGACTGATCGCCTCGGACGCCCGCGCCGGGGTGAGACTTCCACCCCCTCCCACGGGCACCAGGAGGACGTTTACCGTGCCCAGTCGCTCGACCTGGGATTGCGTGGGCACGTGTCCGATGTGTCCCAGGTGACACACGGTCAGGCCGTCGAAATCAAAGGCAAAGATGGTGTTTGCGCCTCGCACTGCGCCTTTTTTGCCGTCGGCGAATGTGGCGATGCCGGTGACGAACACGCCGCCGATCTCGTACTCGCCTGGCCCGTCCAGCAACTTGAATGGGCCGCGCACCCCTTTGGTGTAACGATATTCAGGATCGTCGCGGCTCACGGTGACGATGTGCGCCCGTGAACGGGGAAATTCAAATCCGGCCTCCGGTGGATATGGGTCGGTCACGACCGCTGCCATGCCCCGTTCGCTCAGGCGAAAGCAGGTTTGTCCGTACCAGGTGATTTCCATTTATTACGTCTCTCCATTTTTATTATACCCAGAGTGTTCGCAAAAGCCAAGTTTACCTGGCGTTCTCTGGGCCTGGGCCAGATTCTCGTGGTGGCAGCAGGGTGCCGGGGTTCATTATGCCGGTGGGGTCGAGCGTCTGTTTGAGTGCTCGCAGCACGCGCATGCCCACGTGCCCCACCTCTTCCTCGACCCACGGGATGTGGTCGCGGCCTACGCCGTGGTGGTGGGTCAGCGTCCCCCCGGCGTCCATGATGGCCTCGGTGGCAGCCTGCTTGATCGCCCGCCACTGGGCTTGTTGCATCAGCGGGGCGGGGTCGCTTACCTGGCGGCCCAGGAAGGTCAAATAAAGCGCTGCGCCGTGCGGGCAGGCGTGGGAGATGTGGGTCATCACATAGCCCGGGCCGCCGTCGGTGGCGGAGATAGCGCCTTTCAGTGCTGTTATCGTGGTCTCGTACAGATGTGTCAGGTTGGCCCAGCTCGTGGCCGTTTCCAACGTGCCCACCAGGACACCGTGCCCCAAAAGCGTGTCGCGCAGATACGGGTGAACGTAACGGTCTCGCATCCAGCATTGTCCTACAGACCGTCCTAATGAAAGCCCCCGGTGATCGCCGCATATCTGGCGTGCCGTGCTCCACTGCCGGGCGACCACGGTTGGGCGTCCCTCGAACCCCAGGAGCATCAGGGTGTTGCCGCCGCGCAGATCGTATCCCCGCGCCTTTAGATACCGTTCACTCAGAACATTTGTCAGGCGACGCAGCCCGTGGCGTTCGTTCCCCATTGCGGCCCAGGCTGCGGTCTCGTGCGCATCGGAGAGGTGGACGATGGCCGGGTGCAGTTCCTGGCACTGGATCAGATCACGGAAAGCAGCGATACCGTCTCCCAGGGTGTGGAAGAGAATGCCCCTGTAATCCTGGAATGCCGGCTGGGGGTGGATGCGCATTACGGCCTCGGTGATGACTCCGCAGGTACCTTCGGAGCCGACCAGCAGTTGTAGCAGGCTGGGGCCGGCGGCGGAGGCGGGCGTGTCTTTTGTTTCGGCCAGCCCGACTGGGGTGACGACCCGCACAGCCTGGGTCATCTGCTCGATCTTGCCGTAGCCGACCGAGTTTTGCCCGCTCGAACGGGTAGCGATCCAGCCGCCGAGTGTGGAGAACTCGAACGATTGTGGAAAGTGGCCCAGTGTAAAGCCTTGCGCGTTCAGTTGCGCTTCCACCTCCGGCCCGGTCGCTCCGGCCTGAATGCGGGCCGTGCGCGAAACCGGGTCAACCGTGAGCACGTGGTCGAGGCGGGCCAGGTCGAGGGTGATCGTGGGCTGCTCGCCGGTGTGAGGCTCGACGCCGCCTGTGACCGAGCTGCCGCCGCCAAAGGGGACGATGGCAATGTCACGGTCGGCGGCCCAGGCCAGCAGTGAGGCGACGTTTCCCTGGTCTGCGGGGTAGACGACGGCGTCCGGGGGGTGAGGGATGTATCCGGCGCGGATACGGACCAGGTCACGGTACGACTTGCCGTAGGCGTGCTCCACACGAGATAGCTTGTCTGTGTAGACCGCGTCGTCTCCCAGCAGGTGGCGCAGTGAAGCGAGCACCGGGTCGTCCAGGCGCGAGGGGCGGAGTGAGATTTCGTCCAGGGGGACGGGGGCGCTCCCGTGCCCTAGTGATGCGGCCGGCAATTTGAGCCACTCGCGCAGTGTGGGCCAAAAGGCCGGGTGATCCTGCAACGAAAAACTCTGGTCGCGCGTGCCCCATCCCCACCAGCGGAGGTTTGATATGTCCATAGCAAGTTCCAGGTATGCAAGTGTGCACAGGGCGTTATTTTACCGCTGGATGGGAAGGGTGTCAACTTGAGGCAGGGTGTCGGTTGGGATCGCGGGCGTCTTTCGACCCCGGCGGCTGCTGCCCCAGGCCCTCTATTCCTCGTCCTGCGTCTCTATCTCCCGTTCCCCTTGCAGCTTTTTCAGCAGCCAGGTCGAGCCGAGTGCGTACCCCAGCGACGCGATGGCTAGAATGGGAAACAGGCAGTGGACCTTTTCCGATGTAAAAAACTCGGTTACAAAGAACCCGCCAAAGGCCAGGCTCAAGAGCAGGGCAATTATCCTCGTCGCCGGAGTGGGCGTCCCGGTGAGCAAAGAGCCTTTTGTCCTGGTGCGGCGATCCAGAGCGTACACGATGCCGATGAATACCGCGAGGACGATTATGACGAGAGCTATTTCGATCATCTTTTCCTCCCTGGCGTTTTACTGAACCTCGAACATACCCTTGGCCGTCTCCCCTGTGGTCGGCACGGGGTACTCGCCGGAAAAACAGGCCATGCAATGCCCGCTCCCGGTTCCCATTCCTATGACCTGCTTTAGCCCATCCAACGACAGGTAGCCCAGACTGTCCACGCCCAGGTGGGCGGCGATGGCGTCCACGTCCATCCGGGCGGCGATCAACTCGGCGCGGGTAGCCATATCCACGCCCATAAAGCAGGGATAGCGGATTGGAGGGGAGGCCACCCGCATGTGCACCTCGGCGGCCCCGTTCTGGCGCAGCAGCGCCACGAGCGGGCCGCTGGTGTTGCCCCGCACGATTGAATCATCCACTACGATAACCCGCTTGCCCCGCAGGTCTATCAGCGGGTTGAACTTGAGCGCCACCCCCAGACGGCGCAGGTGATCGTCCGGCTGGATAAAGGTGCGCCCGATGTACCGGTTCTTGATCAACCCTTCACCGAACGGTATGCCGGAGGCGTTGGCGTAGCCGATGGTGTGGGATGTGGCCGAATCGGGCACGCCGATGACAATGTCCGCGTCCACGGGGTGCTCCTGGGCCAACCGCGCCCCCAGCCGGCGGCGCATCCGGTGGACAGATTGCCCCTCCAGCACCGAGTCGGGCCGGGCAAAGTAGATGTACTCGAAAACGCACAGCGAGGTCGGTTCGGCAGGTTTGACCCCCTGCCAGGAGGTCAGACCGTCGCCGTCCAGGCGCACGATCTCTCCCGGACGCACCTCCCGCACAAAGTCCGCCCCAATCGTCGCCAGGGCGCAGGACTCGGACGCCACGACCCAGCCGCGTCCTTCGAGTTGGCCCAGGCAGAGGGGCCGGAATCCCCAGGGATCGCGGGCGGCGTAGATGGCCTGGCGGGTGAGGATGGCGATGGAATAGGCCCCCTGCATCCACTCCATCGAAGAGGCAATGCGCTCCTCCCACGTCCACCCCGAAGCCCCCGCCAGCATCTGGGTGATGACCTCGCTATCGGAGGAGGAGATCAGGCCGACCCCCCGGTGCAGCAGGTCGCGCCGCAGGGAGGGGGCATTGGTCAAATTGCCGTTGTGGGCCACTCCCAGCGGGCCGAGGGCCGTTTCGATCAGGTAGGGCTGGGCGTTGCGCAGGTAGGGGGAGCCGGTGGTCGAGTAGCGGGTGTGGCCGATAGCCAGGTCTCCCCGGAGAGGGTGCAGGTTTTCTTCGTGAAACACCTGCGAGACCAGCCCCACACCTTTGTGGATGTGGGCCATGCGCCCGTCGGACGTGGCGATCCCGGCGCTTTCCTGGCCCCGGTGTTGCAGGGCGTAGAGGGCAAAGAACGACAGGCGGGCCACGTCGGCCCCTGGGGCATAGACCCCAAAGACGCCGCACGCTTCCCTGGGTTTGGCGGGCAGAGACATAGGTGATTCACTCCTGTAGGGCAGCGTCGGCTTCGAGCAGGCGGCGGCGCTGTTGCTCCTGCGCTTCCTGAACCCGGCGGCGCAGGTCTGGTTCGGCGAGCGCCAGGATTTTGGCCGCCAGCAGGGCAGCGTTTCCCGGCTCCAGCACGACCGCCGGAGCGACTCCCGAAGGCACGCGCAGGGACGAAAGCAGGTCGCCCCCGGCGTACTTGTCCGAGTAAGGCGGACAGGCGATGACCGGCGCGGCAACGTGAGCGTCCACCAGGCCGCTCAGGGCGTTGCTGCGCCCGGCCACGGTGATATAGACCCGTGGGCCTGGTTCGGCCTCGTACCGGGCCAGCAAGGATAGGAGATGGGCGGGTGTCTTGTGCGCCGAGGCGATGTGCATCTCCCAGGGAATGCCAAACTCGTCCAGCGCCCGGCCAATCCGTTGCGCCAGGGGATCGTCGCTGGGCGAACCCACGATCAAGATAACCTGCATTTATTCCTCCTGAACCGCCGAATTTGGCAATCCGGCGGGAGCGACCGGGTGGTTCCAATTCACGTTTGTAATAACCCCGCCAGCACGGCAGAGATGCGCTGCCCGGCCGGGTATGAGGCGGGTTGAAATGCCTGCCCGGTCAGCTTTTCGTAGCCGGCGATGTAGCGCGCGGCGG
>CAYNVC010000076.1:0-9845 GCA_964400615.1 uncultured Anaerolineales bacterium
GCCTCCGTACCTCCCTGGATACCACGACCGGGCGGTTGAGTTGTTGCAGGCCAACGTCGGCACAGAGATCACCGGTCTGGTCAACTGCGGCCACGGAGCGGTGAGCACGTTGATCGGCTGGGTGCAGTCCGCCCGGCAGAGCACGCCGCTGGTAGACGCTGTGCTCGACCCAGGCACTCACCCGTCGGCAGTAAAGGGATTGTTGAACGATAACGCACTCGCCATCGTGTCAATGTCCATCGTGGGCCACGCCGGACGGAGCGGCCCACGCCTGGAACTCTTTCGCCAGGGAACACCGCGCGCACTCGCCCGCGTGCTCCAACAGACTGCTGAGGAGACGCCCGGGAGCCTCGCTGCGGCGATTGGGCCATTCTCTCCACGCTGGATACGAGATCACGCGAGTCCCTACTCTGTCAGTCAGACCGTTGACGTTGGCGAGAGGATGATCCAGGCCGCTGGAGACGGCGGGCAAGCCATTGCCAAAGCAATCGCCGATGCGTTGGGCGGGCAGGTCGTCGCCCTGGGTGCAATAACCGACCTGGTCTGGCGGGGTGGTGGGGAACAGGCTTGTGGCATCATCCATCTCAGGGACGAGAAAAACCACCCTCTGGAGATTGCGTTCTGGCATCGCTACGTCGCTCTGGATGTGGCAGGACGTCGCGCAGCAACTTTCCCTGACCTGATTATCACACTGGGGGTTAGAGGCACCCCACTCAGCGGGAGGGAAGTGTGCAAAGGGCAGGATGTGTACGTCGTGGTGTTGCCCGGCGAGCGGACGGCGACCCGGACCGTGCACCGCGAGATCGAAACCATCACTGGCAAACCGATGTCAACGAAAGGAGGTGAGGCCTACCGGAGCAACCCATAACCACACCGAGACGCGTCTCAATTTGAGCAAGTCTACCATTCATCAAAAGGAGAGAACGATGAAGAGAAAAAACTACCCTTCGTATCTGGTCGTCGGGCTGCTCGTCCTGGTGCTGGTCGCCACGAGTTGCGCCAAACCACAGCAGCCGACGGCCACCCAACCGGCAGCCACCGAGGAACAGGCGACCGCGGCCCCCGCGCCCACAGAGGCCGCTCCGACAGAAGAACCTGCCGCCGCCAACGTTTTCGTCTACGCTCACCCCACCACCTTCCCGGACCTGGACCCGGCGGTGAGCTTTTCCAACGATTCGGCCGTCGTCTCCAACTGCTACGAAACGCTCACCTTCTACAATCCCCCCGGCAGCGACGAAATTCTCAGCCCCATGCTGGCGACCAGTTGGGAGACCAACGACGACGCCACCGAGTGGACGTTCCACCTCCGGGAGGGGGTCACTTTCCACGACGGAGAACCGTTCAATGCTGCAGCGGTGAAATACTCCATCGAAAAGACAGTTGAACTTGGCATGGGCGCATCCTACATCTGGGACCCGGTCGAAGAAATCGAGGTCGTGGACGACTATACCGTCAAGTTCACCCTGAGCTATGCCGCTCCGCTCGACCTGATCGCCTCCTCCGGCTACGGGGCCTGGATTTACAGCAAGTCCTACGAGGAACACGACTCTGACTGGTTCAACGAAGGACACTGCGTCGGCACCGGCCCCTACACCATCGAAAGCCGCGAGCGCGGTTCCCGGCTGGTGATGACCCGCAACGAGGACTATTGGGGTGGCTGGAACGAGGGCCAGTTCGACAAGATCGTCTTTGAAATCAGCGAAGACCCCGTCGTGGTGCAGCAGATGATCGAAGCGGGCACTGCCGACTTTACCTACGGCGTCCCCCCGGACAACCTGGCCGCCCTGGCCGCCCGCGACGACGTCGTGGTCTACACCAACCCCAGCTACCAGAACTTGCTAGGCCTGTTGAACACCCAAAAGCCACCATTGGACAATAAACTGGTGCGCCAGGCGTTGTCCTACAGCTTCCCCTACGACCAATTTATTGAGGGCGTGATGCAAGGACGGGCGACTCAGGCTCGCGGCCCGGTGCCGGCCGGGATGTGGGGGTATAGCGAGGACCTCTTCCAGTACCACTATGACCTGAACAAGGCCCAGGAATTGCTGACCGAGGCCGGATACCCGGACGGCGGGTTCGACCTGCTCTACACCTTTGCCACCGGCGACCTGGACGAACAGCAGTTGGGCGAGGTCTGGAAAGCGGAACTCGCCAAACTGGGCATCAACCTCGAAGTACGCGGTATGACCTGGGAGGCGCAATGGGACCTGGGCAAGTCCGACCCCCAAAACGCCCAGGACATCTTTGCGTTCTACTGGTGGCCCGACTATGTATCGCCCTACAGCTTCCTCTACAACATGTTCCACTCTGAGGACGATATTCTGTTCAACCTCGGCTACTATCGCAACCCAGAGTACGACGACATGATTGACACCGCCAACGCGCTCTCCGGCAGCGACCGGGCCAAAGCGACCGAGATGTTCGTCCAGGCCCAGGAAATCCTGGTGGACGATGCCGCCGCTCTCTTCTTCTACGACATCGCCAACACCCACCTGGCCCGCCCCGACATCAAGGGCTTTGTGGATAACCCGGCCTATCCGCACGTCGTGTTCGTCTATCAACTGACCCGCGCCGATTGACGCGCCCCACTACGAGAACAGACCTCACAGGTCTATGTGACCTGTGAGGTCTGTACGGAGCGACCTATGCGCCGTCTGGAATACATCACTCGCCGCTTGGCGATGGCAGTGCTGGTACTCGTCAGTGTGTCCATCATCACTTTTGTCATCGCCCGCGTCATCCCCTCCGACCCGGCTGCCGCCTGGGTGGGGCCGCACCCGACTCAGGAACAGATCACCCAGGCCCGCGAGCAATTGGGGCTTGACCTCCCCCTCTACGAACAATACCTGCGCTACGTGCGGGGCCTGCTGCGCGGCGACCTGGGCAACTCGGTGATGACCCACCAACCCATCGTCACCGATCTCAAGGTATTTCTGCCTGCGACGATGGAACTTGTGCTGGTCGGTATGGTGATGGCGGTCGTCGTCGGCATTCCGCTCGGCGTCCTCTCCGGAGCCAAAAAGGGCAGCCTGCTGGACCACCTCACCCGCCTCGTCTCTATCGCCGGTGTTTCTATGCCCACCTTCTGGCTGGGGCTGATACTGCAACTCTTTTTCTTTGGCAAGATGGGCCTTCTGCCGTTGAGTGGGCGCATCTCCACCGAGGTGGCGCTCTACAATCCGGTAGACCCAATCAGCGGTTTCTACCTACTCGATACGCTGCTCACCTCCAATTGGGCGGCTTTCAAAGACGTCCTCTTGCACATCATCCTGCCCTCTTTTACGCTGGCGACCTACGCCATCGGCCTGACCATCCGCATGACCCGCTCGACGATGATCGAAGTGCTGAACGAAAAATACATCCAGGCCGCCCGCGTCGCTGGTATCTCGGAGCGCGTCGTCCTCTTCGTTCTGGCGCTGAAAAACGCCATCATCCCCACTATCACCGTGCTGGGCCTCTCGTTCGTCTACTCGCTGACCGGCGCTTTGCTGGTCGAGGTCATCTTTTCCTGGCCCGGCCTCGGTTCATACGTCACCAACGCTGTGCTCAGCATTGACTTTCCCGTCATCGTTTCTGTGACGCTGGTCGTCACCGTCTTTTATGTCTTCATCAATCTGTTTTTGGACCTGATACAGGCAATGCTCGACCCCAGAGTCACGTTGCAATAGGAGGACCCGATGCACATTCGCGTCATCAACCCGGTCATCACCACATCCTGGGAGCAGGACACTCTGCGCACCTACAGCGACGCCGGCCACCCCGATACCCAGGTCAGCGTCGTCTCGTTGGACTGGGGCACAGCTTCCATCGAAAGTTATCGCGACGACGCGCTGGCGACGCCGGATATTTTGAACAAAGTGGTGCAGGCCGAATGGGACGGCGCCGACGCGGTCATCATTGACTGTATGGCCGACCCTGGCCTGCACGCCGCCCGCGAACTGGTGCGCATCCCCGTCGTCGGGCCGGCCCAGGCGAGTATGCACTTGGCCGCGCTGCTGGCCCACCGCTTTTCCGTCCTGGGCACATCCGACCGGGATGTACCGTGGGTGGAGGATCAAGTGACCCGCTACGGCCTGGCCGACCGGTTGGCCTCGGTACGGGGCATCAACATCCCCGTGCTGGCCCTCGCCGACGACCCAGAGGCCACCGTGCAGGCGCTCGTCACCGCCGCTGAAAAAGCCGTGCGGGAAGACGGCACCCACATCCTCATCCCCGGCTGCACCGGCCTGGCCGGGCTGGCCTCACGGATCCAGGCAGCCCTGGCCGAACGCGGCTGCGAGGTGCCGGTGCTCGACCCGCCCTCGGTGGCGATGAAACTGGCCGAGTCGCTGGTGGCACTGGGGTATTCCCATAGCAAACGAACCTACCCGTACCCGCCCGCCAAAGAGATCCGCTGGCCGTCGGATCGCGTAGAGCAAATTGGCAATTTGCCCCACGACAGGGGGAGAGTCTAGTGTCAACCGTCGAATGGTTGGACGAACAGGCCGAGCAGCGCCCGGCCCGGCTCAAAGAATATCACCTGATGGTACGGGCCTTCCGGCGCGACCCCCTGGCCGTCGCCAGTCTGGTGCTGATCCTGCTCTTCATCCTGGGCGCGGTCTTTGCCCCCCTGCTCACCCCCTACCCGGAGCAGGGACGTGGCGACCCCAATATCCTGGAAAAGTTCCAGCCTCCCAGCCAGGCACATCCGCTGGGCACCGACTACCTGGGGCGCGACGTGCTGGCCCGCATTCTGTTCGGCGGGCGGACATCCCTCAGCATTGGGTTTTTGGTCGTCGTCGTGGCGGTCGCCATCGGCATCCCCCTGGGGGCCATCGCCGGGTATTATGGCGGTTGGCTGGACGACGTCATCATGCGCATCACCGACATGTTCCTGGCCTTCCCGCCCCTGCTGCTGGCAATCGCCATCGCCGCCGCGCTGGGAGCCAGTTTCACCAACGCGATGATCGCCATCGCTTTCACCTGGTGGCCCTGGTACGCCCGTCTGGTGCGGGCGCAGACGCTCTCGTTGCGCGAGATGCACTTTGTCGAGGCGGCGCGGAGCATTGGCGTGAGTGATCTCTCCATCATCGTCCATCACATCCTGCCCAACGTGCTGACTCCCGTGCTGGTGCAGGCCACTATGGACATCGGCTCTGCCGTGCTCACCGGCGCGGCCATCAGTTTCGTCGGCCTGGGCGTCCAGCCCCCCACGCCCGACTGGGGCAAGATGATCAGCACCGGGCGCATCTACTTTATCGAGCGACCCTGGTTCGCCGGTTCCGCCGGGGCGGCCATCTTTCTCATCACGCTAGCCTTCAACCTGCTGGGCGACGCCGTGCGCGACGTGGCCGACCCCCGCACACGGAGGGCCGTATCGTGAACACCGCTTTGCTCTCCGTCCAAGACCTGCACGTCCGTTTTCGCACCTACGCCGGGCTGGTGCACGCCGTCAACGGTATGACCTTCGACGTGCGCCAGGGTGAGATGTTCGGCCTGGTGGGTGAATCGGGCTGCGGCAAATCGGTGACAGGATTGACCATTCTACGTATGGTGCCGTACCCCGGCGAGATCACGGGGGGACGCATCCTCTTTCACGGCGAGGACCTGGCGCAAAAGAGCAAATCCGAGATGCAGGCCATCCGGGGGCGGCGCATTGCGATGGTCTTTCAGGATCCCTCCGCCTCACTGAACCCCGTCTTTACCGTCGGCAACCAGATGGTGCGCGTCATTCGCCAACATCTGCCTGTTGGCCGGGCCGAGGCCCGCGAGCGGGCATTGGAGATGTTCGCGGCGGTCGGCTTGCCCGACCCGCCCGGCATCTTGCGCGCCTATCCCCACGAGTTGAGCGGGGGCATGCAGCAACGGGCGATGATCGCGGCGGCCCTGGCCCCCGGCGCGGAACTGCTCGTCGCCGACGAGCCGACGACCGCCCTGGACGTGACCATCCAGGCCCAGATTCTGGCCCTCCTGGCCGACCTGCGGGAAAGGCAAGGTGTGTCCATCCTGCTCATCACCCACAACCTGGGCGTCGTGGCCGAGACCTGTGACCGGGTCGGCGTGGCCTACGCGGGCAGCATCGTCGAGATGGGCCGCACCGACGACGTGCTGTTTCGGATGAAACACCCCTACACTCGCGGGCTACTGGCGGCGCTGCCCCGTCCGGCCCGGCGCGGGCAACCGCTTCAGTCCATCGCGGGGAGCGTGCCCGATGGCCTGCGCCTGCCGCCGGGGTGCCCCTTCCACCCCCGCTGCCCCGCAGCGATGGAGGTCTGCCGGGAGGAGAGGCCACATCTCGTCCCCGCCGGCGCGGAGGGACACG
Source organism: uncultured Anaerolineales bacterium (assembly GCA_964400615.1). Classification (GTDB taxonomy): domain Bacteria; phylum Chloroflexota; class Anaerolineae; order B4-G1; family B4-G1; genus B4-G1. Next base: position 6,302 of record CAYNVC010000076.1, read on the forward strand.
CGGTGGCCTGTCACCTCTACCGCGCAAAGGAGGGGTTGGCGTGAGCGAGTCACCCTTGCTGGAAATACGCGGGCTGATCAAACATTTCACCTCGCGGCGTGGGATGCTGGGCCGCACCCGCAAACTGGTACGCGCTCTCGACCGGGTAGATATGAGCATCTGCCGGCAGGAGACACTGGGGGTGGTGGGGGAGTCGGGCTGCGGCAAGACGACTTTAGGGCGGGCCATCGTGCGCCTCATCCGTCCCACGGCGGGCCGGATATTGTTCGCCGGACAGGACATCGCTCCCCTCGGACGGCGCGAGATGCGGGCGTTTCGCCGCGATATGCAGATGGTCTTTCAGAACCCGTACTCATCGTTCGACCCGCGCTTCACCGTACTCAAGTCCATCGCCGAGCCGCTGCGGACTCACACCCCGCTGCGCGGGGAGGCGCTGGTAGCCAGAGCGCGTGAATTGCTGGAGCAGACCGGCATGCCCGGCGAAATCCTGTACCGCTATCCTCACGAGTTCAGCGGCGGGCAGTTGCAGCGCATCGCCGTGGCCCGGGCGCTGGCACTCGAACCCAAGTTCATCGTCCTGGACGAGCCGACTTCGGCGTTGGACGTCTCGGTGCAGGCGCAGATCATCAACCTGCTGCAAGAGTTACAGCGCGAGTTGGAGTTGACTTATCTCTTCATCACCCACGACCTGAGCGTGGTGCAGCACATCAGCGACCGCATCGCCGTGATGTACCTGGGCCGGGTGGTGGAACTGGGCACCACCGAGGCCATCTTTTACGGAGCGGCCCGTCACCCGTACACCCAGGCGCTCCTGAGTTCGGCTCCCATCCTGGACCCAGAACTGCGCCGCGAGCGCATCATCCTGCCGGGCGGCGTGCCCAACCCGGCAAACCCTCCGCCGGGCTGTCATTTTCACCCCCGCTGTCCGGCGGCTATGGAAATCTGTACGCGGGTCGAACCGGCCCTCGTGGACACCGGCGACGGGCACATGGTCGCCTGTCACCTGGTCGAGTAGAACAACAAGGAGGACACGTATAAAATGCCACGCGGTAAACTGGAAACGTTGCAGGATTGTGAGGACTTTATTCGCGGCTGCCTGTTTATGGGCACCGGCGGCGGCGGGGGCATCGAGTGGGGAATGAGAATGCTCAAGCAGGCTCTGGAGGACGGCGTCCCCCTCGAATGGGTGGACGCGGACGACATCCCCGACGACGTGTGGACTGTGACGCCCTACGGGATGGGATCCATCGCGCCGGTCTCCCAGGAGACGCTGGACGAGATCGAGCGGGTGGGCTTGGTGGACAAATTCGGCGACCGGGCGATGGAGGAGGCGGTCAAAGAGCTGGGCGATTATCTGGGCCGGCCCATCGGCTGCATCGTGGCCGCCGAGCTGGGCGCCGGGAACACCCCCGCGCCGCTGGTCACTGGCGCACGGTTGGGCATCCCGGTGGTGGACGGCGATTACGCCGGCAGGGCCATCCCGGACGAAATGCAGGGCACCCCTTTCCTCTACAGCAAGCACAGTTGGCCCTTTTCCAGCGTGGATCAATGGGGCAACGTCGCCATTGTCAAATACACCGTCAACCCGCACATGCTGGAACGGGTCGGCAAGATGCTGGCGGTGGCGGCCTACGGCACAACCACGATGGCCGCCACCCCCCTGCCGGCCCGCGAGATGAAAGAGATTCTCGTCCCTGGTACTCTGACCAAATCCTTTGCCATCGGGCGGGCGATGCGCCGGGCGCTGGAAACAGGAGCAGACCCCATTGACGCGGCGCTAGAGATCAGCGGCGGCTGGCGGCTCTTTGAGGGCATAGTCACCGCCAAAGAGTGGGAGGATCGGGACGGCTACATGTTCGGCACCACCCACGTTCGGGGCAGCGGCGACTATGCGGGGCAGACGCTCGACGTGTGGTTCAAGAACGAAAACCACGTCTCGTGGCTGAACGGCGAACCGTGGGTGTGCAGCCCCGACTTGCTCACGCTGGCTTACAAAGAGAGCGGGGAGGGCACCACCAACACGCTGCTCAAAGAGGGGGACGAGTTGGTGGCGGTGGGAATGAAAGGATTGGAGGCATTCCGCACCGAGTTTGGCCTGAACCATGCCTCCGGCCCGCGCTACTTTGGGTTCGACATCGAATACGTGCCGATTGAAGAGTTGATGGCACAGAGGCAGTAGTATGGAGTTTAGTCTGGGCACAGAGCCACGCGGCGAATACTATGCTTTCGAGTTGGCCCACGCCGCGCACAAACTGGTCACACAAGTGCGCCCGGTAGCGCCCGCCCAACAGGTGCTCATCACCGCCGACAGCGCCTCCGACGGGCGGGTGGTGCGGGCCGTGGCCGGGGCCGTCTACGCCGTAGGCGGCACGCCTACCGTCCTCTGGTATCCCCACCAGCCTGAGCCGATGCAGGAACCGCCCGCGCCGGTCGCCGGGGCCGCCGCCAGGGCCGCCGTGTGGTTCGATTTCGCCGTCGCCTACTCGCTCTACAGCCCAGCCTACCACACCGCGCTCGAGAGCGGCTGCATTTACGTCTGCCTGACCGGTATGGACGTGGATATGATGGTGCGCACCGTGGGCCGCGTCAACTATCCGCCCATGCAAGAAGTGGCGACCCGCCTGTACCAGCTCTCTCAGGCCGCCGAGACCGTCCGCGTTACCAGCCCCGCCGGCAGCGATTTGCGGATGAGGGTGGACGAGTCCGGCGATCCCTTTTGGGAGCCGCCGCCCGTCGAAGGGGGCTTTCCACAGATGCTCGGCGGGCAGTCGGGCTTTATGGCCCACCGCGAAAGTTTCGAGGGGACGTTGGTGTTCGACGGGGCGCTGTGGCCGCCCGCCGAACTGGGCATCCTATCCTCCCCTGTGCGGTTGACCATTGAGGGAGGATACGTCAAACAGATCACAGGCGGAGCGGATGCCACCATCTTTGCCCGCTGGCTGGAGAGTTTCGACCATCCCGCAGCCTACCTGATGGATCACGCCTGCTACGGGTTCAACCCCGGCGTCACCCGTCCCAGTGGGCGCATCCTGGAGGACGAGCGAGTCTTGGGTTGCATGCAGTTTGGGATCGGCGCGACGGAGCGCGGATCGCCGGCCCACACCGACGGGGTAGTGCTCAATCCATCGGTGTGGCTGGACGAGGTGCAGATCGAAGAGACGGGGCGCTACGTGCACCCCGAACTGGTCGAGTTGTGTCGCGCTATGGGTGCGCGGGGGTATTGACGATGGACACGTTGGAAGCCATCCACACGCGGCGCAGTGTGCGCTCTTTCACCGCCGAACCGGTGTCTGACGAATCGTTGCGCCAGGTGCTGCAGGCCGGGGCAGCCTCGGCCAGCGGGGGTAACGTCCAACCCTGGGGATTCGTGCTGATCCGCTCGCCGGAGCGGTTGGCGGGACTGCGCTCGCTCTCGCCCGGCATCATTGGGCAGCCGACGGCGGTAATCGCCATCTGCCTGGATGGAGAACGAGCGACCAAGCTAGGCGGCGCGGGCGGCATGGAGACGGCGTGGTTGAGCATCGGTCTGGCGACCCAAAGTCTG
>CAYNVC010000077.1:0-9731 GCA_964400615.1 uncultured Anaerolineales bacterium
GGAGCACCCCGAGCTGGTCGCGCCCGATTCACCCACGCAGCGAGTGGGGGCACAGCCGGCGGCGGGGTTTGTCAAAGTGGATCACCCGGTCCCCATCCTCAGCCTGGACAAGGCCACTAGCGGGGGCGAGATCCGCGCCTGGTGGGAGCGGGTCTCCAAACTCCTGCCGGATGACGCCCCGCCGCCCGCCTGGGTGGTCGAACCGAAACTGGATGGGCTGACCGTGGTGCTGCATTACCAGGACGGCCTCTTTACCCTGGGCGCGACGCGCGGCAACGGGTACGTCGGCGAGGACGTGACGACCAACCTGCGCACGGTGCGTACCCTGCCGTTGCGCGTGCCGCTCTCCGCTGCCGGCCCGCAGCCCCCGCGCCGCCTGGTCGTGCGCGGCGAGGCGATTATGTTGATCGAGGATTTTGAGGAACTGAACCGGCGTCAGGCCGAGAGCGGCAAAAAAACCTTTGCCAACCCGCGCAACGCGGCAGCGGGCACTCTGCGCCAGCTAGACCCGCGCATCACCGCCGACCGCCCCATCACACTGCTCTGCTATGCCATCGTCGAGGCGGAAGGCCCCGTCCCGGCCACCCAGTGGGAGACGCTGGCTTACCTGCGCGAGTTGGGCTTTCCGGTTTCAGAGTACGTCGCCCGCTTCGAGACGCTGGACGAGGTGATCGCCTATTGCGAAAGCTGGATCGAAAAACGGGACACGGTTCCCTACGAGGTGGACGGCCTGGTCATCAAAGTGGACGACCTGGCGACGAAAGCGGCGCTGGGCGTGGTGGGACGCGCTCCGCGCGGCGGCGTGGCGTTCAAGTTCCCCGGCCGCGAGGCGACGACCAGGCTGATCGAGATCGGCGTCAACGTGGGGCGCACCGGCGCTCTGACCCCCTTTGCCGTTCTGGAACCGGTCAAACTCGGCGGCGTCACCATCCGCAAGGCCACGCTGCACAATTTTGAGGATTTGGAGCGCAAGGACATCCGCGTGGGAGATACCGTCACCGTGCGCCGGGCCGGGGACGTGATTCCCTACGTCGTCGGGCCGGTGCTGGCGGCGCGAACGGGCGCGGAAAAACCATTCGAGTTGCCGGCCACCTGCCCTTCCTGCGGCGAACCGGTGCTCTCGCCCCCGGACGAGGTGGCGGTCTATTGCGTCAACGTCGCCTGCCCGGAGCAGCGTGTGCGGCGGGTGGGCTACTTTGCCGCCGTGATGGATATCGAAGGGCTGGGCGAGCGGACGGCCCAGTTGCTGGTCGAGCGCGGCCTGGTGCGGGACGGGGCCGATCTGTACTATCTCGAACGGGACGACCTGCTGCCGCTGGAGGGCTTTGCCGAAAAGAGCGTGGATAACCTGCTGGCTTCCATCGCGGCCAGCAAGGAGCGGCCGCTGGCGCAGGTCATCGCCGCGTTGGGCATCCGGGGCGTGGGGACGACCGTGGCCCAGCTGCTGGCGCAACATTACCGCTCGCTGGACGAGTTGACGCGGGTGAGCCAGGAGGAACTGGAGGCCATCGCCGGGCTTGGCCCGCACACCGCCGGAGCGATCAAGGAGTGGTTCGGCCACCGTCCCAACCGCGAGTTTGTCGAAAAGCTGCGCCGCGCCGGGGTAAAACTGGAGCAAGAGAGGCCCACCGCGCCCGTGGCCGGGGCGCTGGCAGGGTTGACCTTTGTCATCACCGGCACGCTCTCCCGTCCGCGCCAGGAGGTGGCGGCGCTGATCGAGCAGCACGGCGGCAAAGTGACCGGCAGCGTCAGCCGCAAGACGGACTATTTGGTGGTGGGCGAGTCGCCCGGCGGCTCCAAATACCGCAAAGCGCAGCAATTGGGCACGCCGCTGCTCGACGAGGCACGGCTGCTCGAGATGATCGGTCAGGAAAGCGGCGACGCGGTGGCACAGTTGGCGCTGCCGCTGGACGGTTGATAAACGTATCTTGGAACGTGCAAAGTGTTATAGTCTATGAAATCTATCCGGGAGGACAACTAGTATGAATCCAATCCAAAAACGTATTGATGCAATGAACCACCGGCTGGCCGGCTTGCGGGAAACGGGGCTGTACTTTTACTTGCAGCCTTTGGACGAGCTGGATGGAGCGTGGGTCGTAACCGGCGGGCGGCGAATGTTGAACTTTGCCTCCTACGGCTACCTGGGACTGCTGGGCTACCAGAGGATCACGGCTGCGGCGCAGGAGGCTTTGGCTCGCTACGGAACCGGAACACACGGCGTCCGCATTCTGGCCGGGACGCTGCCGCTGCACAATGAGCTGGAGCAAACCATCTCCAACTTTAAGGGAACCGAGGATACCATCGTCTATTCCAGCGGTTACGTCACCAACCTGGCGACGGTCTCGGCGCTGGTCGGCCGCAACGACATTGTCATCTGCGACAAGTTCAACCACGCCAGCATAGTGGACGGGTGTCTGCTCAGCGGGGCCAAATTCGTGCGCTTTCGCCACAACGACATGGCCGGGCTGGAGCGCCGCTTGCAACAGGCCGACCCGAACGTCGGGCGGCTGGTCATCGTGGATGCCGTCTTTAGCATGGATGGCGACATCATCAATATGCCAGAGGTCAGCCGGCTGTGCCGCGAGTACGACACGCTGTTGATGGTGGACGAGGCCCACAGCCTGGGCGTGCTGGGCGAGACGGGGCACGGCATCGAGGAATATTTTGGGCTGGAGAAATCCATTGACCTGTACATGGGCACGCTTTCCAAGACGATCCCCAGCGTGGGCGGGTACGTGGCAGGCGGCAGGGAGGTGATCGACTACCTCAAGCACGTGGCGCGGGCGTTCGTCTTCTCGGCGGCGCTGCCCCCGGCCCAGGTTGCAGCCGCCAACGAATCGTTCAAGGTGATAGAGGACGAGCCGGAGCGGGTGAAAACGCTCCAACGCAACATCAAACTGTTCCTGGGCGGCCTCAAGGAGCGGGGGTTCAACACCCTCAAAAGCGAGACCCCCATCGTACCCATCATCTGCGGCGAGGACGACAGGGCGTTTCAGATGACCAGGTTGTGTCAGGAAGAAAACATCTTTGTGCTGCCGGTCGTCTCCCCGGCGGTGCCGCTGGGGCTGGCGCGGTTGCGGGCCAACGTAACGGCAGCTCACTCGGAGGACGACATCGCTTTTGCTCTGGACGTATTTGAGCGGGCGGGGAAGAAAGCGGGCGTGATCGAGTAAAAAAAAGAGTGTGCCGGGCACGTAGCGACCGGAGGAGTAACTTTTCACACGTTGGTTCGTCGTAATGGATGAAGAGCAACTGACGCAACGCGCCCGTGGAGGTGATAGCGACGCCTTCGAGGAGATATTTTGCCTTTACCACGCCCGCATTTACAGCTACGTCTACCGTCTGCTGGGGAATGTTCAAGACGCCGAGGATTTGACGCAAGATAGCTTTTTGAAGGCGTATCGCGCCTTGCTGCGCGGCGAGAAGCCATTGGACCTATCCGCATGGCTCTATCGGATTGCCTCCAATACCTGCCTGGATATGTTGCGTCGCCGTCGCCTGATCCACTGGCAACCACTAGAGAATCTGCTGGCTGTCTTAACTGCCGGTGGTCGCACTTCCGAAGAGGAGGTGTTGCGAAACGAGCAGCAGTTCGAACAACGAGCTAAAATAGAGCGCGTGTTGGCGCAACTGCGGCCCCGTTATCGGATGTATCTGATCCTGCGTGAGCGTGAAGGGTTCTCGTATCAGGAGATAGCCTCGATCACCGGCGACTCGCTGAACACGGTCAGGGTGACACTTTACCGCGCCCGTGAACGCGCCCGGCGACTCGCTTCCAGGCTGCGCCGGGAGGATGAGCAACCATGAACTGCGATCATATCCGTCCTCTCCTCTCTAGCTACCTCGATGGCGAGCTTGACCCTGCTCAGCAAGCTCAGGTCATTGCCCACCTGACCACTTGCCAGGAATGTAACCGCGTGCTGGACGACTTTCGCGCTCTGGGGCACAAAGTCCGCGCGTTGCCGGATGTGCCAGCGCCAGGTGGGATGCAGTCAGAGTTTCGAGCGCGACTTGAGCGCGGCCCCCGTCTTGTGTCAGGGCCGTCTCTCTTGCCCAGGGTGCTGCCAACCGTCATCTTTGTGGCCGCTCTCGTGGCGTTGGCCCTGGGGCTGCCTGTAGTGTTGCGCCAGATGCAGTCCCTCGCCCCACAAAAAGCGGAAGTGATTGATACGTATCCACTGGATGGAACCGCTGGTGTGCCGTTGGACGCCAACCTGGTGCTCACCTTTACCTTGCCGATGGAGCATTCATCGGTCGAGGCCGCGGTGCGCATCACTCCGGAGACGCAACTGGCTTTTGCCTGGGAGGGGGATGTATTGACGCTGGTTCCTTTGTCCAATTGGCGGCCCGCCACGACGTACACACTGACCGTGGCGAGCACGGCACGCGAGGTAGATGGGGCGTCGTTGGGCAAGCTTTTTGTGCTGCGTTTCGAGACGGCTACGGACGGGGAATTGCCGGCAGGGTCGCTTACTCCCATCGGGCGCTTTGGTCAGGTCTGGCGGGACGAACTTGGCGGCCCAGAGAGTCTGCTGGGGCATGCCACTGCCGTTGATCAGGAATTGTGGTGCGCTGGGCAACGCTTTGAAAAAGGGCTGATGATCTGGGTGGACCAGTTGCGTGAAGACCGCATCTATGTGTTGATATATGGCGTGAACGAAAACAGTGGCGTGTGGCAACAATACGTGGACACCTGGCGCGAGGGTGATCCCGAAAGTGGAGGACTTGCGCCGCCGGCAGGGTTGTTCGAGCCAATACGCGGCTTTGGACGGCTCTGGCGAGAAGAGTTGGGAGGGGCAGACGCGCCGGTCGGGTGGGCGTTGACACCTGAGCAAGGGTACGTCGGCAACTTGCAGCCTTTCGAGCATGGGGTGATGCTGTGGAATCCCCTCGACGGTGCTGTTTACGTGCTTTGGGAAGACGGCAACTGGACGGCGTACCACACGTCGAGATAATTGCGTCCCGTTGTTTCGCCTGTGAAAGGGGCCGGTCGTGAGACCGGCCCTTTTTTGTCGTGTGCCTGCTTGCTGGTGTAACATTCTCCACCTTCGTTCGTCGTAAAAGTAGACATATCACGGGCATCCTGCGGTCAGGATAACCGCGTTCCTCACAAGGAGACGAGAAATGATGAAACACGCAATCAAATGCGGCGGCAACACCTGGATTATCATCCTGGCAATCCTGGTTTTAGCCCTGGCAGTCTGCTGCAGAACCTATTTCTCTCCATCTCCTGGATCACCGACCTGTTTTGAAACTCGACGCATACCAGATGCATTGAGCTGCCAGGCGCACACGACTGACGCTGCCTCGTGGCAAAGCTGGCCCAGATCAACCGCGCCTTCCGGTGTCATTCGCAATGGGTTGGTCAGCGACGGCGACCGACTGTGGGTAGCGACCAGTCGCGGCTTGCTTCGCCTGGACGTGCGGACGTGGGAGTGTGATTTGTTTACGTCGGCGATTGGGCAATCGCTGGCGGGAGCGTATCCGGTGTTTCCGGACGGCGTCGGCGGGCTGTGGGTTGGAGTCACGGGGAGAGTCATCCATTTTTCCGGTCAGGAGTGGCAACTCGCCTACGAGATACCAGATGGGTATCCTGAAAGGATATCTGCCTTGGGGTTGGGGCAGGCAGGGAATCTGTGTATTCAATTGTACAGTGAGAGCCTGCGTGGTTGTTATACATTCCAACATGCCTGCCTCGTGGGCAACACGCTTCCCCTGGATAACACACCATTCATTGTGAGCTATTGCACAGACGCGGCTGAGGACTGCTATCTGTGGCAACAGGTATCTGGACAGCAATACAATTACACGACGCCCGCCGCGTGTATGCGAATACGACGCATAACGTCCACATATTTCGACCCTGTCGCTGCGTCGGCGAATGGGGATGAGGCTTGGATGGTAAAGCATGTATATGGAAAGCGAGATCGTCTGTTTCACTGGTCAGGTGAAACGACCGAATGGGATTGGTCACCCTATCAGCACATTGCCGCATTGACCGTTGACCCAGTTTACGGCGGCGCTTGGATGGCTACGGAAGATGGACTCGTGCACGTTTGCTCAGAGGCTGTCGCAGAAAGCAACGATGTCCCATCTCCCTCCGTTTCCCCGGTTTCTTACATATCCCCACTCGCCTCGTTGTCACCGCTTCCAACGCCGTCATCCATAGACAATGCCGTCCACACCCGATTTACTTTTCACTCAATCCCATTTGGCATAGAGGCATTCCCCGGCGCAGCCCGCAGTCTGGCCGTGGACAGGGCCGGTCAGGTGTGGGTCATTGGTGGCGACAGAGTACTGCGTTACGACGAGGCCCTCCAGGGCTGGCATGCAATCATCTCTCTCCCGCACGGCGTGGATGCCATCGCCGCCGACCCTGATCGTGGTATTTGGGCCGCCGGGCTAGGAGAATTGGTCTACTTTGACGGGGAACGACGTTACACCTGGTCTACCTCAGATGATTATCGCGACAAGCCCACTGCGCTCATGGTCGAGGAAAATGGCAGGGTCTGGATGGGCGTCCTGAAGCACGGTGTGTGGACGACGTTCCCTCGCGTGCAGTCCACAACTGGCGTGGGACGCAAATATACCACGCTGAACTGGCGTCGGTTTACTGCCGCAGATGGGCTAGCAAGCGAACTGATTACTGCACTGGCGCTCGGTCCTGACGGGCGCATATACGCTGCACATCATGCGGGCGTCAGTGTCTTTGATCCCGCCGCCGGGGTAGAAAACGGCCATTGGGTCACTCTGCCCGGTAGTGATATGGGTGATCAGTGGGCCAACGCTATCGCCTTCGATCCACCTGCTCGATCGAAATCGGGGCGGGTTCAAACCGGAGTTGGATTGTGGGTTGGTTATCACCATCCTATGGCCCTGCGTCGTTATCGGGATGGTCTTTGGACTAACTACAGTCTTAGAGACGATGAGTCTGTGTCGGTGTGGGTGTGGGGCATTGGCTCATTGCTGGTGGACGACGAAGGAACGCTCTGGATTGGCACTACCGGTGGGTTGTGGCGTCTGCCAACTGTTGGGGATGGGAGCAAGTCGCACTGGCAGATGCTCACTCCCGACGGCCTGGCTGTGCGCGATGTGCTGGACATAGCCCAGGACGACCGGGGGCGTATCTGGGTGGGAGGCAAGGAAGGTGTCGCTGTGTGGAAAGGAGATCGGTAACCCGGTTATTGCCGGGGTAATGGTGGCGTGTGCGCTTGTGCTGGCGGTGATAGGCATATTTATGCCTGGTTTGCCGCCATCGCGCCATCTCGTTCCTGTTTCTACTCCCCCTTTTAACGAACCGCCCGCACTGTCCCCCCTGTCATTTGCCCCGAACAAAGTTGATATGGCTCCACACCGCGAGTTGCCTTTCCGGCGTGCGGTGCACACATTGTTCCTCGACGAGGTAATCGCGCCTGTGGCTGCCGAGGCGGGGTTCGGCACTGTCGTGCAGGTCTTTCCCTGGCGCGATCTCAATCCCTCTCCCGGTCTCTACACCTGGGATTCAAGCGATTATATGGTACGCACTGCTCGCGCACACGATCTCGACTTGGTCGTGCGGCTCGACATGCCGCCGGAGTGGGCGATTGTGCCGGATGAGTACGGGTACGGGGGACTACCGTTCGACATGGTCGCCTACGCCGATTTCGTCAGCGCCGTCGCGGAGCGGTACCGGGGGTACGTACTGGGCTATATCATCTGGAACGAGCCTAACCTGGCAGCGGAGTGGAGCCGCTCTGGCGGAGATCTGCCGCAGCACTGGGAGTCCTTTGATGGTTGGGTGGCCGACCCGATGGATTACGTCCACGTCCTGTGTGCCGCATACGACAGCATCCGTGCCGCCGACCCAGACGCACAGGTCGTCGCCGCCGGGCTGGCTCCCACTGACGAGTTTTCTCCCCGCGCTATGGACGACCGGGATTTTTTGCGCCGGATGTACGCTGCTGGTGCTGCCGACTGCTTCGACGTGCTCAGCGTCCACGATTATGGCTACGGCCTCTCACCCGAAGACGAGCGTGGCGCCCACGGCGGACTCAATCTGGCACGCATCCTCGACCTGCACGACATTATGTTGGCATATAACGACCCCAAGCCAGTCTGGATCACCGAGTTGGGCTACACCGTTCAGCCTGGCTCGCAACCTTCTGTCTCTGAGCAAGATCAGGCGGCGTACCTGACCGGGGCCTTTGAGCGCGTGCGGCGCGATTGGCCCTGGGTGGAGATGCTGACCGTCTGGAACCTATGTTACGACCTGCCGGCAGACGACGAGATGAGTGGCTACAGCCTGGTCAAGCCTGACCTGACGCCCCGACTGGCGTACTGGTCGTTGCGGGAGATGTTCGATTCACGTTGAAAAGATAAGCCATCTGGTGTATACTCTACCCACATTGAGATAGCAACCTCGAGGTGGAGATGAGTACAATTGTTCTTTTGAAGCGCAGCCGCGCCAAACCGGTGCAACAGCATCATCCCTGGGTCTTTTCCGGTGCAATCGAGCGCATCGAGGGAGAGGCAGCGGATGGCGACATCGTCGAGGTGCGGGATACGGGCCACAACTGGCTGGCGCGTGGTTATCTCAACCGCCGCTCCCAGATCGTGGTGCGTTTGCTGACCTGGCAGCAGGCGGAACCGGTGGATACCGCTTTTTGGCGGCGACGGCTACAACGGGCCGTCGCCGCTCGCGCTTCCCTGGCCGATGACCCGGCAACCACCGCCTACCGGCTGGTGCACGCCGAATCGGATTACCTGCCGGGGCTGATCGTGGACCGGTACGGCGACTGGCTGGTGACCCAGTTCCTCACACTGGGGGTCGAGCGCCGGAAGGATGAACTGGTCGGGCTGCTGGTCGAACTGGTGAACGGCGTGCGGGGCGTGTACGAGCGCTCTGACGTAGACGTGCGGCGCAAAGAGGGATTGGCGCACCGCACCGGGTTGCTATGGGGAGAGGAGCCGCCGGACATGGTCGAGGTGCTGGAAAACGGTCGTCGTTTTCTGGTTGACGTGCACCGGGGGCACAAGACCGGCTTTTACCTGGATCAGCGAGAGAACCGGGCACGGCTGCCGCACTTTTGCGCGGGGGCGAAGGTGCTGGACGCTTTCGCCTACAGCGGGGGTTTCTCGCTCTACGCGGCGGCGGGCGGCGCGGCGCGGGTGACTTTGGTGGATAGTTCGGCGCGGGCGTTGGATGTGGCCCGGCGCAACCTGGCGCTCAACGACTGGCCGGGGCAGGCCGAGTACGTGGAAGGGGACGTCTTTAGCGTCCTGCGCGGCTATCGCGCCCAGGGCCGCCGCTTTGACGTTATCACGCTCGATCCGCCCAAGCTGGCCCACGGCGGGCGCGAGGTAAAGCGAGCAGCGCGGGCCTACAAGGACGCCAACCTGCTGGCCTTTCAACTGTTGCAACCGGGCGGGGTGCTCTTTACATTTTCCTGCTCCGGCGCGATCTCGCCCGACCTGTTCCAAAAGATCGTCTTTGGCGCAGCACTGGACGCGGGACGGGCGGCGCAGATCGTCGGCTACCTGGCGCAGGGGGCCGACCATCCCGTGGCGCTGACCTTCCCGGAAGGGGCGTATCTCAAAGGGTTGATTGTGTCATCAGACTAGCGCGAGGCCCTCACTCTGCCAGCGCGGCAGTCACCTGCCCGGCCAACGAGGCGGTGCCCGGCGGTCTGGACAGAGCCAGTTGATCCAGCGCCAAAAGCACCGCGCCGATGACGGGGGGAGCGTCCCAGTGC
>CAYNVC010000078.1:0-3795 GCA_964400615.1 uncultured Anaerolineales bacterium
GCAAGAACCTGGCTCGCCTGGTGGAAGCCTTTGCCCTTGCCATTCGCCATTCGCCCATTCGCCTGGTTCTGGCCGGGAAGCGCGGCTGGCTCTACGACGATCTCTTTGCCCTGGTGCGCCGCCTGGGCTTGGAGGGGCGGGTGCTCTTTCCGGGCTACATCCCCGCCTCGGACAAGGCCGCCCTGCTGAGCGGGGCGCTGGCATTCGTCTTTCCCTCGCTGTACGAAGGGTTCGGCCTGCCGGTGCTGGAAGCCCAGGCGTGCGGCTGCCCCGTCGTCGCCAGCGACACCTCCAGCCTGCCGGAGGTGGCCGGGGACGGGGCGCTCCTGGTGAACCCGACCGACACCGCCGCCATCGGGGCCGCGCTGAACCGCGTCGCCGCCGACCAGGCCCTGCGCGAGGAGTTGGTTGGGCGCGGGTTCGCCAACCTGCACCGTTTCTCCTGGGCCGCCTGCGCCGGCACTGTATTGGACGTGATCGAACGGCTGGCGTGAGCCGTTGCCGGTTGCTTCTCTCTCCCGATGATGCTATAATTCCGCCCAGATGCTGCTACTCGGGTTGGAGCATACCCGGCCCGCCAGTAGCCTGAACCTACGAGGAGAACGAACGATGAAACTGGCCCGTGAACAAGTCGAACACATCGCCGCGCTCGCCCGCCTCTCGTTGAACGAGGAGGAAAAATCGCTCTACCAGGAGCAACTTTCGGCCATCCTGGCTCACTTTGCGCGGCTGCAAGAACTGGATACGGAGGACATCTCTCCCACGGCGACAATCCTGCCGCTGCACAACGTGATGCGCTCCGACGACCCCCGCCCTTCCCTGCCCCGCGCGGACGTCCTGGCGAACGCCCCCGCTGCCGAAAACGGATGTTTCCGGGTGGCGGCGGTGTTGGAGTAGCCCGGTGGAACTGGACCGACTGACCATCCACCAGGCCCGTGAACTGCTGGACGCGGGCGAAATCTCGGCGCTCGAGCTGACCGAGGCGGTGTTGGAGCGCATTCTGGCGCTGGATAACCGGATCAAAGCGTATCTGACCCTGACCCCGGAGAGCGCGTTGGAGCAGGCCCGCGCCGCCGACGCGGGAGCGCATCACGACGCCCCGTTGTGGGGCATTCCGCTGGCGATCAAGGATGTGCTCTGCACCGAGGGCGTCCCCACTACGGCCGGCTCACGCATCCTGGAGAATTTCGTCCCCCCCTACGACGCCACCGTCGTGGCCCGTCTCAAAGCCGCCGGGGCGATTCTCCTGGGCAAGACCAACACCGACGAGTTCGCTATGGGTTCCTCGACCGAGAACTCGGCCTTTTTCACCACCCGCAACCCCTGGGACACCTCTCGCGTGCCGGGTGGGAGCAGCGGCGGCAGCGCGGCGGCGGTCGCGGCGGGGGAGTGCCTGGGGGCGCTGGGCAGCGACACCGGCGGCAGCGTGCGCCAGCCGGCCGCTATGTGCGGCGTGGTGGGCCTCAAACCGACCTACGGGCTGGTGAGCCGCTACGGACTGATCGCCTTTGCCTCCTCGCTCGACCAGGTCGGCGTGCTGGCGCGTGATGTTACCGACGCCGCCCTCCTGCTCCAGACAATCGCCGGGCACGACCCGCGCGATTCGACCTCGCTGGACGCGCCGCTCCCCCGCTATACCGCCGCCCTGAGCGGCGACGTGCGGGGTATGCGGGTTGGCGTGCCGCAAGAATATTTCATCGCCGGCATGCAGCCCGACGTGGAGGCAGCGTGCCGCGCGGCGCTGGATACGCTGGCCGGCCTGGGGGCCGAGGTGCAGGAGATCAGCCTCCCGCACACTGAATACGTCCTGCCGGTCTATTACCTCATCGCCCCGGCCGAGGCCAGCTCCAACCTGGCCCGCTACGATGGCGTGCGCTACGGCCTGCGGGTGGCGGGGGACGGGTTGACCGAGACCTACGAGGCCACCCGGGGGCAGGGGTTCGGGCCGGAGGTCAAGCGGCGCATCATGCTCGGCACCTATGCCCTTTCGGCCGGGTATTACGACGCCTATTACCTCAAAGCGCAAAAAGTACGCACCCTCATCAAGGCCGATTTCGACGCCGCCTTCGAACAGGTTGATCTCATCGTCGCGCCGACCACCCCCACCACTGCCTTCCCCATCGGGGAAAAAGTGGATGACCCCCTGCGAATGTACCTGGGCGACGTCTTTACGCTGGCGCTGAACCTGGCCGGAATCTGCGGCCTGAGCCTGCCGTGCGGATTCGACGGGAACGGCCTGCCCATCGGCTTGCAGGTGATGGGGCCGCCCCTGGGAGAGGAGACAATCCTGCGCCTGGCCCACGCCTACGAGCAGGCGGCCGGGTGGCACGAGCGCAGGCCCAAATTGTGAAATAGACTCGGGAGAAAACTGTATGGATTCCTTTTACGCGCTGATTATGGCCGGCGGGGTCGGGACGCGACTGTGGCCCCTCAGCCGCCGCGACCGTCCCAAACAATCGCTCAACCTGGTTGGAGAGCGGACGATGTTCGAGCACGCGGTGGACAGAATCGCACCCTTGTTTCAGCCGGAGCAGATTTTCGTGGTGACGGGGGCCGGGCAGGTTGCATCGCTGGCGGAGCAGGCCCCGGAGCTGCCGGCGGAGAATTTCATCGTCGAGCCGGAGGGACGCGGCACCGCCCCCGCCATCGGGCTGGGGGCGCTCCACCTGCTCCACCGGGACCCGGACGCGATCATGGCGGTGCTCACCGCCGACCATTTCATCACCGCGACGGCCCGCTTCCGCCAGGTGTTGGGCGCGGCGGCGCAGGTGGCGGCAGGCGGCTCCCTGGTCACACTGGGCATCACTCCCTCCTCTCCCTCGACCGGCTACGGCTACATCAAACAGGGCGAAAAGCTGGATTCGGTGGGCGGCTTTCCGGTCTTGAGCGTCGAGCGGTTCACCGAAAAACCCAGTCAGGAGACGGCGCTCTTTATGGTCGAGAGCGGGGATTACTCGTGGAACAGTGGCATGTTCATCTGGCGCGTGGAGCGCGTAATGGAGGAATTTCAGCGCCAGATGCCCGAGTTCTACGTCCAACTGGCGGAGGTGCAGGCCGCGCTGGGCACGCCCGGCTACGAGCCGACCTTGAACCGCGTCTGGCCGCAGGTCGCCAAGCAGACGATTGATTACGGCGTGATGGAAGGGGCCGAGAACGTGGTCGTCATCCCGGCCGACATCGGCTGGTCGGACGTGGGCAGTTGGGCCAGCCTGATCGATCTGCTGGAAGCGGACGCGGAGGGGAACATCGTCACCGGGAAGCACGTGGGAATTGATACCCACGACACGCTGATATTTGGCAGCGCGAGCAAGCGGCTCATCGCCACCGTGGGCCTGGAAGGGCTGGTGATCGTGGACACGGACGACGCGCTGCTGGTCTGCACCCAAGAGCGGGAACAGGACGTGCGGGCACTGGTGCGCGAGTTGGAGGCGCAGGGCGAGACCGACTATTTGTGATGCGCCCGGCTGTGGGGCACTGCGCGAAAAAGGAATGGACGGCTCCAAATAGGACGCAGACGAACGCCGAAAACGCTGTTTTTCCTGGCGCGGCAAATACCACGAGTGGGACGCAGACGAACGCCGAAAACGCTGGTTTTTCTCTCGTACCTGATCTGCGTCATCTGCGTTGGTCTGCGTCCAGCCGGGTGTGTTAGAATTTAACAGCCCCGGAGGACAAGTGATGTAAGCCTGCTACAAGTGCAAAACCAAAAGTAGGACGCAGATGAACGCCGAAAACGCTGTTTTTTCTCTCGTACCTGATCTGCGTCATCTGCGTTGGTCTGCGTCCAGCCGGGTG
>CAYNVC010000078.1:3895-9666 GCA_964400615.1 uncultured Anaerolineales bacterium
TGTTAGAATTTAACAGTCCTGAAGGATGAGTGATGCAAGCCTACTGCCTCAAATGCAAAACCAAACGGGAGATGCAAGACCCCCAGCCGGTCTTTACCAGCAACGGATCGCCGGCCACGCGGGGGACGTGCTCTGTGTGCGGAACCAAAATGTTCAAGATGGGCCGCACCCCGGCCCACGAGGGACTGACCCCGCCCCCCAAACGCGCCGCCGCCCCCAGGGCCAAAAAGACCGCCTGGGCGTCCAAGCCCAAGATGGTGATCGTCGAATCGCCGGCCAAAGCGCGCACGGTGGGCCGTTTCCTGGGCAAAAAGTACCGCGTCCGCGCCTCGGTGGGGCACGTGCGCGACCTGCCGATCAACCGCATGGGCGTGGACGTCGAGAACGATTTTGAACCCCGCTACGTCGTCTCCGCCAAACGGAAGGATGTGGTGCGTCAGTTGCGCCAGGATGTCAAAAACTCGTCCGAGGTCTATCTGGCGACCGACCCCGACCGGGAGGGGGAGGCCATCGCCTGGCACCTGGCCCAGGTGCTCAAATCCGCCATCGGGAAGCGGCCCGTCCACCGCGTCGAGTTCCACGAGATCACGCGCGACGCCATCGAGCACGCCTTTGCCAATCCGCGCGAGATTGATATGCAGCGGGTGAATTCTCAGCAGGCGCGGCGCATCCTCGATAGGCTCGTCGGCTACACGCTCAGCCCGCTCCTGCGGGCCAAACTGGCCCGGCGCGGGCTTTCCGCCGGAAGGGTGCAATCGGTGGCCGTGCGGCTGGTCGTCGAGCGGGAGCGGGAGATCGAGTCGTTCGTCCCGGTCGAGTACTGGTCAATCGAGGCCGAGTTAGCCAAACGGGAGCAGAGGAAGCGCAGTTTCATCGCCAAACTGCACCGCATTCGGGGGGAGGAGCCAGACCTGCACAACCAGGCCGAGGCCCAGGCCATCGTCGCCGAGTTGGAGCGTGCCGCCTACGCCGTGTCCAGGGTAAAAGAGGGGCAGCGGCGGCGCAAGCCCGCTCCCCCGTTCACCACCAGCACCATGCAGCAAGAATCCTCCCGCCGTCTCAAGCTCACCGCCCGACGCACGATGCGCGTCGCCCAACAATTGTACGAGGGGATAGACCTGGGGGATGGGCCGACCGGGTTGATCACCTACATCCGCACCGACAGCCTCAACGTATCCGCGTCGGCGCAGGCGGAGGCACGCGAGTTGGTCGGGCAAAAATACGGCGCTAAATTCCTGCCGGATAGGCCGCCCAGGTACAAGACCAAATCCAAAGGGGCACAGGAAGCGCACGAGGCCATCCGCCCCACCAGCGTCTGGCGCACGCCGGAATCGCTCAAGCCGCACCTGGACCGGAACCAGTACCGGCTCTATTCGCTCATCTGGAAGCGGTTCGTCGCCAGCCAGATGGCGGCGGCGGTGTACGATACGATCACGGTGGAAATCCTGGCCGGCCCCCCCGCCGTGGAGGAGCGGCCATATCTCTTCCGCGCCAGCGGCTCCACACTCCGTTTCAAGGGCTTTTTGGCCGTGTACGAGGAGTCCCGGGACGAGGACGCCCAGGCGGAGCAAGAGCGCAAGCGGGAGGAGATCCCCCCCTTGACCGTGGACGAGGTGCTCGACCTGATCCAATTGTTGCCAGAGCAGCACTTTACCCAGCCCCCGCCCCGTTACAGCGAGGCGACGCTGGTCAAGGCGTTGGAGGAATACGGCATTGGCCGCCCCAGCACCTACGCCACGATCATGTCCACCATCCAGCAGCGGGGGTACGTCGAGCGACGCGCGGGGCGGCTGTATCCCACCCCGGTCGGCGTCACCGTCAACGATATGCTGGTCGAGCACTTTCCCGCCCACATCAACGTTGATTTCACCGCCCAGATGGAGGAGGAACTGGACAAGATCGCCAGGGGAGAGCAGGATTGGGTTCCGATGCTGCGCGAGTTCTATACTCCCTTCTCCGCCACGCTGGAGCGGGCCAGGCAAGAGATACCGGTCGTCGAGATGCGCAGCGAGCCGACGGGGGAGGCCTGTCCCCAGTGCGGCCACCCGCTGGTCTACAAACACGGGCGGTACGGCAAGTTCATCGCTTGCAGCAATTTTCCCACTTGCCGCTACACCGCGCCGATCCTGAACAAGATCGGCGTCAAATGCCCCCAGTGCGGCGGCGACCTGGTGGAAAAGCGGACGCGGCGCGGGCGCACTTTTTACGGCTGCTCCAATTACAAGAAAGGCAGCCCGGATTCGTGCGACTTTGCGGTCTGGAAGCGGCCCCTGCCGCAACCCTGCCCCAAATGCGGCGGGCTGCTCACCGAGGTGCGTAAGGGCTGGGCCAAATGCACCGCCTGCGAGGCCGAGACCGCCATTGCCGGTTTGCCTCCGGTGCAAAAAGAGCCGGCGTGACCCACGATGGAGAGTTTGCTGGAACGGTTCCTGGCCTATATGCGGGGGGCGCGGAACGCTTCCCCCTACACGGTCAAGAACTATGGCACGGACATCGGCCAGTTTCTGGCTTATTGCCGCGAGCGGGGGGTGAACACGCCACAGCGCATAGATCGCTCGCTGCTGCGCGGCTACCTGGCTGAACTGGACGAATCCGGCTACGTCAAGGCCAGCGTCGCCCGCCGGGTGGCGGAACTGCGCTCCTTTGGCAACTTTATGGTGCAGGAGCGGGTGTTGGAGCGCAATCCCTTTCGCCTGATCAGTGCGCCGCGCGTCCCCAAACGGCTGCCCCATTATTTGACAATCGCCGAGGTGGAGACGCTGCTGGCGGTCCCAGATACCTCCACCCCACGGGGGTTGCGCGACCGGGCCATCATCGAAGTGCTGTACGGGGCCGGGCTGCGGGTCGGCGAACTGGTGGGGATGGACGTGGCGGATGTGTCTCTGGCTCAGGCGCAGGTGCGGGTGTTGGGCAAGGGGGGCAAAGAGCGGATCGGGCTGCTGGGGCGGCCGGCGGTGCGGGCGGTGCGGGCCTATCTGGAAGCAGGCCGCCCGGCGCTGCTTGGCCGGAAGCCGACCACTGCCCTGTGGCTCAACCATCGCGGCGGGCGGCTGACCGTGCGCGGGGTGGCGCTGATGCTGGATAAAGTCGCCGCCCAGACCGAAATCAGCACCCACGTCTCGCCCCACGTTTTGCGTCACACATTTGCCACGCATCTCCTGGACGGCGGCGCCGACCTGCGCGTGGTGCAGGAATTGCTGGGGCACGCCAACCTCACCACGACCCAGATTTACACCCACGTCAGCCAGAACCAGGCGCGGGAAGCCTATATGCGGGCGCACCCCAGGGCCGGCAAGGAACCGTGACCGGGTAGTGGTTGGCTGGTGCTCCGAATCGCCGACTCGCTGAACGGAACAGGCTGATCACGCTCACGGTGAGACGCGCCAGGAGCTATCCATGTGCGTCAACTGGTAAATTGTGCCGTCAATTCCCCGTAGCATCGTAAAGCTGTTGTGCAACCCAGATCCAGCAAATCCCTGCTTCCAGGTCTCGAACCCGGCCTCGGGGGCGGTCGCCCAACCCAACCCCGCGCGGACATCCGGGTAGGTGCGCCAGACCAGGCCAAAGCCACGGAGAGGCTGGTACAGGCCAGAGGGAGGAACCAGGGTGGGGTTGCTCTCTGGGTCTCCATCGTGGAACTCGTCGGCATATATCCTGTACGATGGCTCGGAGTGACCCGGTTCGGGCTGGTTGTAAAAGACATAAATCTCCCGGCTCGTCCCTAGCCAGATCATAAAGCCGTGTTCGAAAGGCTGCTGGGCGGCCGGGCCGACCTCGGCTTCCCACGGACACGGGATGCCAAATGGCGGATTGTCCGCCAGAGCGGGCACCCACTCGTAGGCGCACTCTATGGTCAGGTGGATGACGGACTCTGCCTCACCAGCGCTATTGCGCACCGTGAGGAGGATGTCCCCCATGCCATCGGGGTTGATGACCACCGTCCCCCCGTCGGGGTCGAGTGGGCCGGGTGCACCGTTGAGTATGCCGTTTTGCCCCACCCAACTGATGAAAACCTCCGCCCCTCCGACAGTCTCCCAGGACAGGGTCACGTCCTCTCTCTCAACAATGGTTGTCTTGTCGGCGGTAAAGGAGATAATCGTCGGCGGGGCGAGGGGTGTCGCCGTTGGGGCTGGCGCTTCAGTGGGGGGGAGCGTCGTCGCCGTGGGCGACGGGGCCTCGGTCGTGGGGGAGGGCATTGGCTCCGCGCTGGCTGGGGTCGCCGTCGCTGTGGGCTGCGTGGCGACGTTCGCAGGCGTCGGAGAGGGCAGCGTTGCGGTGGTTGCGCTCAGGCCGCAGGCCACCGTCACCAGAACAAGTGCTACGAGGAACAAGTATTTGGACATATTTACCTCCTTTCGAGCAAAGAATCACCTTTGGCTGGATGCAGATCAGGTGCAAGAGGGGTGAGGTAGCATTTTCGGCGCTCGTCTGCGTTCTATTCTACCGGCCTGCGGGAGAGATAGCTGAGCGTTGTGTCGCCGCCGTCCCCGCAACGTGCTCACCGTGGGCCGGGTGGACAAGATGAATAGCGCGATCAACAAGTTGCTTCGGACCCTACTCTGGTGGAGAGGGCCGACTTGCAACTCTTGGGATGGATTCTCCGATATGACCGGTGCGGATATTGTACCCCAAAAGGTGGTGATTTGGCAAACAAGGCAACCCAACCCTTGACACCGGGAAAAATTCGTGGTATAATCATACTATACAACCATAGGACATATACCTCTATAGGATGGTTACAATGAACGAACGAGAATTGGCCGATTTGCTCGAACAGTGGGAAGGTGTTTATAAAAAGGGGTTGCTCACTTTTTGGGTTTTGTTGCTGCTACACGAACGCCCGTTGTACGTGTTCGAAATGGGCGACTTGCTCAAAACAGTGAGCCGTGGCACGATGACCGCCGATGAGCGCAGTCTCTACCGGGCGCTGCGCCGTTTCGAGAGCGTCGGGTTCGTGGATAGCGAATGGCAAGAATCGGACGTCGGGCCGCGCCGGCGATATTATCGTTTGAGTGAACTGGGCGCTGAGCTGTTACGTCAGTTTACAAAAAGAAACATTTTGTTGTTCCGAGAACCGGATGTTGAACGACGTTTGATGGAATTGGTAGGGAGGTAGCGCAATGAAAACTCGGACTGTCAATCGCCTCAAATTTCTGGCCTCTGTCTTGACGAGTGTGATTGCCGGATTCGCGTGGGGCGATCTCGTCTCCAGTTCGTGGCCTTGGGCAGACCCGTTTGTCTGGCCGAAAGTAATCATCACACTGAGTATCGTCTACGCGACAGGGGGCTATTGGCTGTACACGCAATATGCCGGGACGACCCTTCGCCGGGACCGTTTCAAAGTCGGACTTGTTTGTCACGTGGTGGCTTACGGATTGACACTGCTAACGCTGATTGTTTACGCGCTGTGGCACTCGCCCCAAGATGGACACTGGGTGACCGCTTACCTTTGGTGGGCGTTGGTCGTGGGCGTACACGGTATCCTGGTGCGGTATATCAAGGACGCGCCGGAAGATATTTTTGTATAGAGGAATGGCGAATTGCGAATGGTGAATGGCGAATGGCAGTGCACGTGATCCTATCATCACTATTCAGGTCGTTGTACTCGATGGTGTCGTCATTGAGTCATCGGGGACGTACATCTGGGGGCAATCGCTGACCAGTTTGGCCGTGTTGGCGTTCAGATCGTACCCCGGGGGATAGCCAACCCGGAAATGAGCGTCGGCTGCCACGAATCCGTGTTGATTTTGTAGATCGTCTGCGGGCTTGGC
>CAYNVC010000079.1:0-789 GCA_964400615.1 uncultured Anaerolineales bacterium
CGACAGCGCGTCGAACTGGCAATAATCAACACAGAGGCCACAGCCCACACACAGGTCAGCGTCCACCCGGCTGACGTAGCCGGAGGAGGCCAGCATCGGCGTGCCGTTGCGGTGGGCCTGCATCGCCCCACAGCAGCAGGAACAACAATTGCAGATGGCATAGAAACGGCCCAGCATGGCGTCTTTGAAGAAAGCGTGGTGGACGTGACCGCGCTCGTCCTCGGCCTGCAATATCCCCACTGCCTCGTCCGGCGTGATCCGGCGGGAGCGTTCGGGGTGGTGCTCGACGACGAAACTGGCGAAAGGCTCGCCAATGACCAGGCAAACGTCGAGCGGCAGACAGGGATGGGGGCGGGCGGAGCGACAGGCGCAATCCATCACCACGATGTGGTCGGGATTCTTGAGCACGATGTCGCGGGCGCGGGCGTAGGGGACGATCTTTTCCAGGTCGGTGATGCGGATGTCCTCGTTCACCGTGACTAACTGCGTGGCGGCCTCCAACGGCACCACCTTGCCGTGGTAGGTGTCGGCCAGGGTGACGCGGTCGGGGTTGGCGGGGAACAGACGGGCCAGCCAGCCCACGAGCGGCCCCAGCAGCCGCGCCAGCGGGTGTTCCCCCACTCCTATGGCGATGTAGAGATAGAGCCAGCGGGCGTAGACGTAGCCGTGGACCCGGTCGAAGAGCGAAAAACCAGGCGTGCGGCGGGCCTCCTCCATAAACGCCTGGGTCGAAGGTTTGAGCAGGGGATTACGTTTCATCGTCATCTGTGTTCGTCTGCGTCCAGCCGG
>CAYNVC010000079.1:889-9419 GCA_964400615.1 uncultured Anaerolineales bacterium
GTGATGGGACGCAGACTAACGCCGCCGAACGCTGATTTGTTCCTCTTGCCCCCGGTCTGCGTTATCTGTGTTCGTCTGCGTCCAGCCGGGTGATGGGACGCAGACTAACGCCGCCGAACGCTGATTTGTTCCTCTTGCCCCCGGCTTTAGCAAGGCAGATTGCCAGTTTGCCCTACGTCCCCCAATACCGCTCGCGCAGTGTCGTGGAGAACTCGCGCAGCAGCCTCAGCACTCGCTCGGCCAGCGGCTCGGTCAGCACCCCCCCGGCCCCGCAGCTGGGCGTGATCAACGCCCGGCGCAACAGCAACTCGCGGTCGAACCCCTTTTCCACCAGGCGGGCTACCCCGGCGTCGAAGCGGGCCAGCAACGAGGGGATGGTCTCCGTGGCGGCGGCGTTCCGATCCAGCGTGGGAACGATGCCCCACCCCAGGACGCCGCCCCGCTCCAGGAAAGCCTCCAGTTCGGCCGGGTAGAGCGTGATGGCCTGCATGTGGTCGTAGGCGTCAAAGTCGAGAATGTCCAGCCGGGTCTCCATCAACAGCGACCAGTCGGTGTTCTCCTCACAGTGGACGCCCGCCAACCCGCCCTGCTCGTGGATCGCGTCCACCACTTCGTTGATGTCCCTGGTGACGTCCTCCCGGCTGACCGTGATAAAGGTCTGCGAGCCAAAGCCCAACAGCGCCGGCTCGTCGAGGAAAATCATCAGCGGCAGGCCGAACGTGCCCAACTGGGACATTTGCCACAGCGCTTTCATGATCACCGACTTGACCACCACGTCGTGCAGGTGATCGTCATAGTAGGAACAGCGCTTGTCCTGGTCGAGCAGGTTGGTGCCGAGCGTGAACGGGCCTGTGACCTGTCCTTTGAGCATCAACGGCTGCGTTGGTTGCTCCGGTAAGCGGGCGATGAATTCGGCGAATCCGGCCGCATACTGCGCCGAGATGGCAAATTGGCCGAGCGCCGTCTCGTCCCCTGCCTCGGTCGCGGTCAGATAATGAGTGTAGAAATCGGTCAGTTGATCCACGAAATCCGGCGCGGTGAGGTCGAAATAGATTTTTTCCTCTTGCTCGTCCAGGACGAGCGACGGCAACCCCTCGGTGAACTGGATCATCATGTTCTCGCGCAGGGCGCGGCGGGGGAACTGCACCCAGGCAGGGATCTCGGGCGTGCTCTCGAACATCAAGGCCGTCCCCCTGGCTGCATCGGTGTGGGGCAGGCTGCCGATGGTCGTCGCCAGGCAGCACGGTTCGAAAAGTTGAGATGTTGTTGTGTTGGGCATATACTACTCCTGAAACGTTGAATGTGACGAGCTATGATTGATACTCGGTGCTGTTCGATTCTAAACGGACGGCTCCAAATTTTAGATCTCGTCCTGGCACACGAGAGTAGGATGCAGGCGAACGTTGTTTTTCCCCTTGTACCTGATCTGCGTCCTGCCGGGGGCGTCAGGATTGAACAGTCCTGGACTGGTACTCGGTTTCTATCAAATGGGCCAGCCCCTCCCGCAAGGAAATTCGCGGCTGCCAGCCCAGCACCCGGTGCGCGCGGGTAGCGTCCCCCTGAGAAAAGCGCACCTCGCCG
Source organism: uncultured Anaerolineales bacterium (assembly GCA_964400615.1). Classification (GTDB taxonomy): domain Bacteria; phylum Chloroflexota; class Anaerolineae; order B4-G1; family B4-G1; genus B4-G1. The sequence continues at coordinate 2,471 of CAYNVC010000079.1, forward strand.
GGGCGGGCAGGGGCAAAGATCGGCGTCAGGCTCGTGCCCAGCACGTGGTTCAACTCTTCCACCAACTGCAATATGCTGGTCTGCCTGCCCCCGGCCACGTTAAAGACGTCACCGGTGGCCTCATCCCGCTCGCTTGCCGCCAGGATCGCCCGCACCACGTCCGCCACGTAGACGAAATCGCGCGTCTGCTTCCCGTCGCCGTAAATGGTCGGACGTTCACCCCGGCTCATGCGCCCGGCAAAGATACTGATCACGCCAGAGTAGGGGTTGCTGGGGTCCTGGCGCGGCCCGTAGACGTTGAAAAAGCGCAGGGCGACGGTCGGCAGGCCATAGCTGGCGTGGAAGGCGCGGCAGTACGCCTCGCCCGCCGCCTTGCTCGCCGCGTAGGGGGAGAGTGGGCGCAGCGGCAACTCTTCCCGCAACGGGAGTGCGGTGTGGTCGCCATAGAGCGCGGTGGTCGAGGCCAGGACGACGCGGCGCATCTCACTCTGCCGCGCGGCCTCCAACACGTTCAGCGTCCCGCCCGCGTTGACCAGGTGAGTGCGCTGCGGGTCTTGGACCGATGCCTGCACCGAGGCGATGGCCGCCAGGTGGAGCACGTAATCGCACCCGCTCACCGCCTGCAACGCCACCTCCGGGTCGCTCACGTCCCCCTCGACCAGCTCGATCCGCCCGGTCACGCCCGCCAGGTTCTCGCGCCGGCCGGTGGAAAAGTCGTCCAGCACGCGCACGTGTGCGCCCCGCTCTAGCAATGCTTCTACCAGGTGAGAACCGATGAACCCGGCCCCGCCCGTCACCAGATACAGCGTCATTGTACGTGTTCCTCCAACATTCCTCTGATTCGCGCGGCGACCATGGCGATGGCGACCTCGTTGAAACCGCCCTCTGGAATGATGACGTCGGCGTACCGTTTGCTCGGCTCGACGAACTCTAAATGCATGGGGCGCACGGTCGAAAGGTACTGCTCGCAGACCGATTCGACGCTCCGGCCCCGCTCCTCGATGTCACGCTGTAGACGGCGGATGAACCGCACGTCGGCGTCGGTATCCACGTACAGTTTGACGTCGAACAGCTCGCGCAGCTCCGGCTCGGCAAAGACCAGGATTCCTTCGACCAGGACGACCGGCGCCGGTTCCACCACTCGCTTTTCCGGCGTGCGCGTGTGAGTGGTGAAATCGTAGATGGGGATAGAGACGCTATGCCCGGCCCGCAGTTCCTTCAAATGTGCGACGAACAACTCGGTCTCTAACGAGGCGGGATGGTCGAAATTGACCTGCGCCCGCTGGGCCGGCGGCAGGTGACTCAGATCGCGGTAATAGGCGTCGTGGGGGATGTAGGCGATGTGCTCGGCCCCCACGCGGTGGAGAATTTCGTTCGCCACCGTCGTCTTGCCCGATCCGGTTCCCCCGGCCACCGCTACCACTATTGGCTGCATTTTCCCTCCTCCGTCCAACGTCAGTAGCGCAATTTGGTAAATTGCGACGCAAGTTGGCAACTTGCGCTACATTTGACCTGCCTGCACCAACGCCACCACCACGAGCAACAACGCGCCCGCGCTGGTCAGCCCGACTTGCAACCGGGGACGCTGCGCCAGCCGGGCCGCGCTCCAGGTCAACCACGCTCCCGCCAACGCGCCTGCGCCGGGATAGCCGTCCCAAACCGTCCCCCGCTGCCACAAATTGACCAGCGCCCACGCTCCTACCAACAACGTCAACGACGTATACGCTGCCGTGGACGAGCGACCGGCGCGGCCCGCCGCCAGAACGTCACCCAGCGCCCGCGCCCCCATTCCCCCGCAGAGGACGAGCACCACCGCCAGCGGCGCAAACGGGAGGCCGGTTGCATCGCCGCCGCTAAACCCGAGTCCGGCCCCGGCCAGCAACAGCGCCGGAAAAGCATGCCGCGCCTGTTCCCAAGAGGAAAGGTGACGGCCAGGCGGGGGGGCAGCCAGGGCTGCCATCAAAATCAGGCGAGAAGTGAGCAACGAGAGAGCGCGATCACTCCACCAGGCGAGCGCCGCTCCCACCAGCAGCAACCCCGCCGCCAGCCAGACGACAGCCGACACGGTCAGGGAGATTTCGGGGCGCGGGCGGAATGATTCCCACGCCGCCAGCCCAATCGCCGCCAGGAACGCGCCGCAGGCCAACCCAACCAGGATCACGCCGGGCTGCACGTCTACTCCCCTTCCCCGACGCCGGAATGGGCGGGGCGTCGCCGGCGACCTGCACCTGTCCCGCCTCCTCGCGCAGCCAAAACCGCCGGGCGGGCCAGATAGCGTCACCGACCAGCCCCGCCACCAGGAGCAATATCCCAATGCCGGAGGGCCAGAGGCCGGGGTTGAAGGTGACGGTCAACTGCGCATAGGGCGAGGCGACGAGGTTCAACGTCACGTCCTCCACCTCCAACTCGGCGTCCCCCGCCACCACCTGCTCAGTGATCAACTGTCCGGGCGGGCTGCGATAGACCTGGACGAGCACCGCGTCCTGCTGCGCCGCCAGCCGGACGACCATCTGGGCCTCCGGGACGGCAAAATACTGATCCTCGGTGAGCGCGACATTCAATTGAGTCACCGTGGCGGATGCGGTGGTTTGATATAGCTCCAGGGGGCGTCCGGTTCCATCAACGACGCTGGCCCGCACGCCCGGCCCGCGCTGCTCGACGAACGTCACCAGGCCGGGGGTGTGCGTCACACTCCCGGCTGCGCCCAGCGCGACCTCTCCGCCGCCGGGCAGCGTGACCCGCTCGCCGCTCTGGACGATCACACCCTCGGCCTGCCATCCCCACAGGTGGGTGACGAGCAGGCTGACCAGGAGCAGCAACGCGCCGCCGTGGGCCAGCAGCGGCAGCAGATCGGCCCCCGGCCAGCGGTCGGCCTGGAACGGCGGGGACTCGCCGGACAAGCGATAATGGTGGGAGCGCAGCCATTCCAGCGCGTCCGGCAGGCGCACGTCCGCGAGTGGCCGCCATTCCTCCGGTGGGCCGGTCATCTTCCGGCCATCCAGCAACCGGTCAATGCCCTCCACCAAACGGAGTGCCAGGCAGCCGGCAAGCAGCGCCAACAAGGCACGGAAGCCAAAGGAATGGGCGATGGTAAACAGCCCCAGTGCCCGCATCATCGCGGTAGCCTGCCCAAAGCGTGCCTGCGTCACGGAAAGCCACCGGGCATAGGAAGCCGGGTCGGCCCACGGCATTTGAGGTAGCCAGGTCATCAGAGTCGAGCCGAAAGCCAGGGCCAGCAGCAAAGCAATCAGCAACCAATCGCTGATTGCAGATCGCCATACGGTTCGCCAGGGGTCACGTGAGGTCTGAGGGGTCATCACTTTTCTGCATTAGAAAAAGCCCCTGTTGCGGGGCTTGTGTAGAGCCACCCTTGGGAATCGAACCCAAAACCTATCGCTTACGAAGCGATTGCTCTGCCGATTGAGCTAGGGTGGCGTGCTGATTATTATACCAGCATCGTAAATCGTTGGCAAATTGCCGCAGCGGTCACATCGGCGTGGTTCGAGGTAACAACATGCACGCGGGGATTATTTGCAATCTCCAACTCACCTGCTATAATTCACTTTGACGCGAAAACACAATATATCTGCGCATCGTGCAAGAGCCGTGGGAACACGCCCACAACTTGCGGAGAGTCAACTTATGCCGGAAGATAGCGACCCCAACCAGACCCGCAATCTGCGCGAGATGGGGAACCTCACCCGCCCCCTCCCGCTGGAGGATACTCAGCCCACCCGCGCCCTTTCGCCGGACGAGATCGAGACCGGCGAGATACCGGGCACGCTGGGCGATCCGACCGTCCCCCACGAGCGGACGCCCACCGGCGCGACGCCCACCGCTCACTTGCCGCGCACCGTGCCGCCGCCCCAGCGGCCCGGCTACGTTCCGCCTCACGCTACCCCGCCGCCGCAGCAAGGCCGGAAAATAGCCCGTAAACCGCGCCAATGGGGGCGCGTGGCAGTTATCTCTTTCTTTGTCGTCGTCGTGCTGGCGGTGCTGACATTTTTCCTGCTCGTCGGCGCTTCTGTCGTCGGCTACGTCTACATCGCCAACCAACTCCCCCCGCCCCAGGAACTGGCGACCCGCCAGACCGCCTTTGTCAGCAGCAAAATCTACGATAGCGCCGGCAATCTGATCTCCGAGGTGATGGACCCCCACGGCGGGCGGCGCACCAAAGTCTCGCTGGATGAAATATCGCCCTATCTCATCCAGGCGACCATCGCCACCGAGGACCGCGATTTTTACCAGCACATTGGGTTCGATCCCATCGCCATCGCGCGGGCCTTTTATTACGTCTTTACCGAGGGCAAGGTCGTCTCGGGTGCCAGCACCATCACCCAGCAGCTGGCCCGCAACGTTCTCCTCTCCCCTGAGGAGCGCATTCAACAGACCGCCTGGCGCAAGATCAAAGAGATCGTCCTGGCGACCGAGTTGACCCGCACCTATCCCAAGGATACCATCCTGGAGATTTACCTCAACGAGCTGCCCTACGGCAACCTCTCCTACGGGATACAGGCCGCCGCCGAGACCTATTTCGACGTGGACGCGGCCGACCTGACTCTGGCGCAGGCCTCGTTCCTGGCCGGGCTGCCCCAGGCTCCGGCCACTTATGACCCGTTCTCCGGCGGGTTGCCACAGGCCCTCACCCGCCAGGAGAACGTGCTAGAGTTGATGGTCGAAGCGGGCTACATCAGCCAGGTTGAAGCCGATGCCGCCGCAGCCGAGATGCAGGCTCACGAGTTCCACCCGCCGCAGATCGATACCTCCGCCGCCCCGCATTTCGTCGCCTACGTGCGCCAGGTTCTGGAAGCTGCCTACGGCCCAGAGTCGCTCTTCCGGGGCGAGGGGCTGCGCATATATACCACGCTCGACCCACGGTTGCAAGCGCTGGCCGAGGCGGCCGTGCGCGACGGTGTGGCCGCCCTGGCCGACCGGAACGCGACCAACGGCGCGCTCGTCGCAATTGACCCGGCTAACGGCCACATCCTGGCTATGGTCGGTTCGGCTGATTTCGACGACGAGACGATTGACGGCCAGGTCAACGTCGCGCTGCGCTGCCGTCAGCCCGGTTCCTCCATCAAGCCGTTGACCTACGTCGCCGCCTTCGAGCACGGTTGGACCCCGGCCACGCTCCTGTGGGACGTGAAGACTGGCTTTCCCGACGGGGCCAACCCGCCCTACGTCCCGGTCAACTATGACGAGAAATATCACGGCCCGCTGCTCCTGCGCGACGCTCTCGCCAACTCGTACAACGTCCCGGCGGTGGAAGCGCTCCAGTTCGTGGGGATTGACGGTCTGCTGGAGATGAGCGAGCGGCTGGGGGTCAGGTCGCTCGCCCACCCGGAGCTTTACTGCCCGGATTATCCCTACGATCAGCCCCCGTCGTATGGGCTGGCGCTCACACTGGGCGGTGGCGAGGTCAAGCTGTTAGAGATGACCGGGGCGTTTGGGGTCTTTGCCAATGGGGGAGTGCGCGTGGAACCAAGTCCCATCGTGCGGATCGAGAACAGCGCCGGCGAGGTGCTGGTGGATAACTCGGCCCCCTCCGGCGAGCAGGCCATTTCGCCGGAGCACGCTTATCTCATCACCAGCATCCTCTCCGATAACCAGGCCCGTTGCCGCGCCTTTCACTGCCCCAGTATCATCGAACTCAGCCGCCCGGCGGCGGTCAAGACCGGCACCACCAACGATTTCCACGACGCGCTCACCATCGGCTACACGCCCCAGTTGGCGGTCGGCGTGTGGGTGGGCAACTCGGACAACTCTCCGATGATCAACCTGCCGGGGGCGGCCGGCGCCGGCCCCATCTGGCGCAATTTTATGGAGGCGGCCCACGCCGATTGGCCCGTGCGCGATTTCGTCCGTCCGCCCGGCGTCGTCGAGCGCGAGATCTGCGCCGGTTCCGGCGCCAGCCCCGGCGAGTATTGCCCGCAGCGCAAGGTCGAGGTCTTTGCTCACGATCAGCCACCGCTGGACGCGGAACACGATTGGTTCCAGATGGTGGAGATCGACAATTTGACCGGCCTGCTGGCGAACGAATCCTGCCGCGACCAGATCGTCAAAAAGCTGATGGTCGTCATCCCCGACGAGCAGGGACGGGAGTGGGCGCAGGCTCACCCGGATTACTTTGGCGGCCTGCCGCTGGCCCCGCTCGAGTATTGCACCGAGAGCGCCGACCGGCCCCAGCTTGCGATCACCCAGCCCGCCGCCGGCAGTACCGTCTCGGGTCTCGTGCCGGTCGTCGGCACGGTTCAGTTGCCCAACTTTGAGCGGTACGAGGTTCAATACGGCGTCGGAGATAATCCGCTGGGCTGGGGTTGGATCAGCGGGCCGCACCTGGCGCAGGTGGAGGACGGGCTGTTGACCGAGTGGGACGTCTCCTCTCTGGCTCCTGGTCTCTACACGCTGCGCATCACCGCTTTCGACCGGGGACAGCATTCTTTCGAGACGCGGGTGCAGGTCTATGTCGCCGGGCCGCCGGATACGCCGACTCCGTTGCCCACTTCCACGCTCGCGCCGACGGCGTTTCCTACCTTGCCGCCCACCCCCACGCCGACCGAGACGCCCGTGCCAACGGTGCTTCCCACCCTGCCGTTCACTCCCACGCCGACCGAGATGCCCACACCAACGGTTGAACCTACGTTCACCCCCACGCCGCCGCCTTCGCCCACGCCGACCGGGGAGGCCACGCCTACTCCTGAGGAGCCAACCGCGACCCCGGTTCCGACGGAGGAACCCTCCCCCACTGTCGAACCCACCCCCACGCCGACGCCATAGCCCTCACCGGAACGCGGCCATTTGCGGAACGCAGCCATCCTGGCCGCATGCGTATGAAACGCAACCATCCTGACCACACGGATGCGGGCAAGATGCCCGCGATCCGGCGGGGCCTATGGAACGCGGCCATCCTGGCCGCATGTGTTAGAACGCAACCATCCTGGCCGCACGG
>CAYNVC010000080.1:0-9415 GCA_964400615.1 uncultured Anaerolineales bacterium
GTCGTCGAGCGAGACCGGCGAGCCGCTCGTGTCGGGCAGGGCGAAGGCGGGGGCCAGGGTCCCGACCTCCAGGCCCATCTCTTGCTCCGGCATCCCCATCACGCACATTATACTACAAAATTGGCCGAAATTTCGGAAAAATTTCCGTGCAGCATCATCCCAGGCGATCACGACGCACTTGCTTCAATGGCCAGGGTAGATAGTCGTCCAGTTCCCCCATCTTGATGGCCTCGTAGGCCCTGCCCCAGCCGTGCCTCTTTACGTTTACCTCGTTGTAGCATGCTTCACGGCAGTAGCAAGTTCATTGCTCCAGACTGTGCAAGCAAGCGAGTGTGGGAACCACGGATTTTGCAACGTCCTCAGGAAGAGGTATAATAGCACACATGTGACGAGCGGAGGATTATTCGTGTCCCAGAGTACCGACCTGACGGTTGAGCAGATCATCGCTCTGGCCCCCGATGCCCAGGTGGCCGGAGCTGCACGCAAACTGGCCCGCCCTGCCAAATGGCAAAACCTGGGCCGCGACGACCGGGCTTGTTGGGGCGAGTATCAAGGCTCCGGCAGAACGCCTTACAAGGTGGCTGTAGACCTCAACGGCCCGGCCTTTAAGTGTAATTGTCCCAGCCGCAAACGTCCTTGCAAGCACGCTGTGGGCCTTTTGTTGCTGACCCAGACTGCCCCTCGTGCTCTGCAAGAATCTGCTCCCCCAGATTGGGTGCGCCGCTGGCTGGTCGGCAGGTCTACCCAAAAGCGCCAGGGGCATGCCGAGACAGTAGCCGACCCCAAGGCCCAGGCCCGCCGGGCGGCCCAGCGGCTGAATCGTGTGCGGCAGGGAGTACAAGCTCTCTCGCTTTGGTTGGAAGACCTGCTGCGCCGGGGGCTGGGCAGCCTGCAAAACGAATCCCCCAGTTTCTGGGAGACCCAGGCCGCCCGCCTGGTGGACGCCCAGGCTCCGGGCCTGGCCCGTCGGGTACGCGAGATGGCGGTCATCCCTGCATCGGGCGATGGTTGGCAAGATCGGCTGCTCCGACAATTGGCCCGCCTGCACCTGCTTCTGGAGGCCGTTCGCCGTCTGGACGACCTGCCTCTTGCTCTTCAGGAGGAAGTCCGCTCCCAGGTCGGCTGGACTCGGGATCAAAAGTCGCTCCGTCGGCAGCCCGGCAAGCACGATTGTTGGCTCGTCCTGGGTCGGCTTGTGACCGAGGAAAACCGGTTGCGCGTACGGCGCACCTGGTTGTGGGGTATGGGGAGTAGACAGGCTGCTCTTATCTTGGATTTTGCCTCACCGGGTCGGCCCTTTGAGAGTAACCTGATTCCGGGAACCGGTCTGGACGCCGAACTGGTATTTTGGCCTGGCCCACTTCCTCAGCGGGCGCTCATCAAGACCTGCCGCGCGACATCCCCTATAAAATCACTGCCTGGCTATCCCGACCTCCTTTCCGCCTTGAGTGCATACGGAACCGCCATCACCAGCAATCCCTGGTTGGAGCGCTTTTTGATGCCGCTGGAAAACGTCATCCCGGTGCGGGAAGGTGATGGTTGGGCGATCCGCGATGGGCAAGATCACTTTCTGCTGCTGGACCTGCCGCCGGACGAGGGCTGGCGATTGCTCGCTCTCGGCGGTGGACATCCTGTCACCCTGGTCGCCGAGTGGAACGGAGAGACCCTTGTCCCTCTGAGCGTGTGGGCCGGCGATGAATTGATCTCGGTTGGAGAAGAATCGTGAGCCGCTGGTCGGAACTCGTGGCGGCCGCGCTGCTGGGCACTTTGCGTGCACCGGTACCCTCTCTCACTGCTTCCGGAGCGTCGCTCGACCTGTTGCTGGATCAACTGGAAGGAGATACCCCGGAGCGTCGCCTGTTGGCTGCTGCTGCTCTGCTCACTATCTGGGGGCAGGCTGGGGTGCGACCGCTTGTCGCCCACAAGCCGTTCCCCACGCCCGCGCCCTCTGACGAGCGCCCTCCCTGTCTGCCACGCGCCGCTCAATACCTTGCCCGGATTTTGAATGGCGACATGGAAGCGATGTTGCCAGAGTGGCTGGAAGCCCTGGCCTCGGCAGGTCGCGTGCTTCCACATCGCTGGTTGCCGGAATTGCTCACCCTGGCTTGTCAGAAGGATGACCTGCGTGCCCTCATCCTGCCTCTGTTGGACGCGCGTGGGCGGTGGTTGGCCGCCCAACACTGTGAGTGGCGCGGGTTGCTTGTCCCCGTCGAACCGGAAGCGATGACCACTCTCTGGGAGACTGGTTCTCATCAGGAGCGGCTGGCATTGCTGCGCCACTTGCGCATCACCGACCCGCCCCGCAGTCATGTTCTGCTCGACGCCACCTGGGCCGAGGAACCGGCCAGGAAGCGGGCCGCGTTCCTGACTACGTTCGCCATTGGCCTCGACTCGAACGATGAACTTTTCCTGGAAAACAGGCTGGACGACCGGAGCAAGCAAGTACGCATCACTGCTGCGGACTTGCTGGCCCGCTTGCCTGCTTCGCGTCTGGTGTCGCGCATGAAAGATCGTTTGTCACCTTTGCTCAGCCTGGAACACCGTATGATGGGACGATCTCGGCTAAAGGTCACGCTGCCCCAGACGTGCGACCGAGAGATGGTGCGCGACGGTATCCAGGAGCAACCGCCTGCCGGCCTGGGCCAACGGTCCTGGTGGTTACTCCAAATGCTCGGAGCGGTCCCTCCCGCCACGTGGTCGCTGGCCTGGGAAGAGTCACCGTCCAGGCTGGTTGCCCTGGCGGGCAAAGCCGAGCACGGGCCGGTGTTGCTGGATGGCTGGAGCCAGGCCGCTGCACGCCACCGGGACGGCGAGTGGGCGGAAGCCCTGCTCCATTGCTGGGATAGCGCACCCTGGGCTGTGCTCACGTCCGGGGAATCCCTGTATTTCCTCGACAGTTTGGACGACTTGCTCCTGGCGGTGCCTCAGGAGCGGCTGGAAAAGTGGTTGGTCACCCTGGTGCGTGCCTGCGCCCGCTCGCTGGCGGAAGCCGATTTCCTGTTGACCTTGCTGTCCCGCCATCGCCGTCCGTGGGGAACAGCCCTCACCCGCGCCGTCATCGGCGGGCTGCGGTCTCTGGCCGGCAAAAGGCGCTCATCCGCCGTGCGGCGCTGGTGGGCTGCTATGCCGGACATGGCCCGCTATATGTCGCCCGCCGTAGCCGATGAGGCGGAAAGGGGTTGGCCGGATAATGGATGGTGGACAGCACAGATAGATCGCTTTCTGGCGATTCTGCGCTTTCGTCAGGTCATGCTGGAATCATTGCGTTGAAGGAGGACAAGTTATGACAGAAATTTTGCGCCTACATGCCGAGCAGGAATTTGCCGAGGAACTGGCAGCGTTGGCCCAGATAGATGACCGTCCCCGTCCACCCAATTGGGACCTCTCCCCTTGGGCAGTGGCTACCTACATTCTGGGGGCCAAACTGCCCAACGGATTTGTTGTTTCTCCCAAGTACATCGGCAATCGCTACCTCGTTGAGATTGCCATCGCCACCCTGGCTACTGACCGGGCATTGTTGCTCTTTGGTGTTCCCGGTACTGCCAAGACATGGCTCTCTGAGCATCTATCAGCGGCTATCGGCGGCAATTCGACCCTGATGGTTCAGGGGACGGCAGGCACCAGCGAGGATGCGGTCCGCTACGGCTGGAACTATGCCCGGCTGTTGGCCGAGGGGCCTTCTATGGAAGCACTTGTCCCTAGCCCGGTCATGCGCGCTATGCAGACGGGCAAGATTGTCCGCATTGAGGAACTGACCCGCATTCCATCCGATGTACAGGATGCGCTCATCACCGTTCTTTCCGAAAAAACACTACCCATCCCGGAACTCGACGCCGAGGTGCAAGCGACCAGGGGATTCAATCTGATCGCCACTGCCAACAACCGTGACCGAGGGGTGAACGAACTTTCCAGTGCCCTCAAGCGTCGCTTCAACACCGTCGTCCTGCCCCTTCCGGCTACCCTGGAGGAAGAGATGGAGATCGTGCTGAGGCGCGTCAAAACGTTAGGGCAGGCGCTGGAGTTGCCCGCTGAAGAACCCTCGGTGGATCAGGTGCGCTGTGTAGTTTCGATCTTTCGCGAGTTGCGCAGCGGCACGACGCTGGATGGCAAAACCAAGGTCAAGTCACCCAGCAGCACCCTTAGCACTGCTGAGGCTATCTCTGTCATCAACAGCGGTCTCTCCCTGGCCGGTCACTTTGGCGATGGGACGCTTCGGGCCGCCGACCTGGCCGCTGGTATCACCGGCGCGATTGTCAAAGACCCAATGCAGGATCGCATTGTCTGGTTGGAATATCTGGAGACGGTGGTCAAGGAACGCCGTGGATGGAAGGATCTTTACCGGGCATGCCGGGAAGTGCTGGACTGACGAACCTCCTTGGGATTGCAGGCCATGGGAGAATCTAATTCTGTCGTTCGCATCTTTGGCATTCGCCACCACGGGCCAGGATCGGCCCGCAGCCTGCTCCGCGCCCTAGAGTCCTGGCAGCCAGATGCGCTCCTGATCGAAGGGCCGCCGGAGGCTGAAAAGGTGCTTCCTCTGGTGACCCATCGGGAGATGACGCCGCCGGTGGCCCTGCTCGTCTACGTCCCCGACGAGCCGTGGCGGGCCGTCTTTTACCCGTTTGCCGTCTTTTCACCCGAATGGCAATCGCTTCGTTATGGGGTGAGCCATGACCTGACGGTACGCTTTATAGATTTGCCCCAGGTGCACTGGCTGGCCCTGCTCAAACCGGAGCCAGACCGGGAGGTGCAGGATGCGCCTTTCTCTCCCCTCGATCAACTGGCACAGGCGGCCGGATTCGAGGATGGTGATCTCTGGTGGGAACATCTGGTCGAGGAACGCAAGTCGGATGATGACGTTTTCGACGCGATCCTGGAACTGATGACCGCTCTGCGGGCCGAGACAGGAGCGGGGCCCAAGTCGGAGCAGATAGGGCTGCTACGCGAAGCTGTGATGCGCTCGGCCATTCGTGATGCCCGGAAGGAAGGTTCGCGGCGCATTGCTGTGGTCTGCGGTGCCTGGCACGCCCCGGCGTTGGTCGACCTGGAGGGAGCAAAGGCAGATGCTCGATTGATGAAAGGGCTGCCCAGGGTCCAAGTCAACGTGACGTGGGTGCCCTGGAGTTACGAGCACCTTTCCCGCGCCAGCGGCTATGGGGCCGGTATCACCTCGCCGGGCTGGTACGAGCACCTGTGGATCACCCCTCGGCAGACGACAGCTCACTGGCTGGGACGGGTGGCCCGTCTCCTGCGCGATGAGGGACTGGATGCCTCGGCGGCCCAGGTCATAGATGCCGTGCGTCTGGCCGAAGCACTGGCGGCCCTGCGCGAACGAACCTGCCCTGGTCTGCAAGAACTGAACGAGGTAGCCCTGACTACCTTTTGCTTCGGCAACCCTGTTCCTTTGGTCTTGATCCGCAGGAGATTGATCGTGGGCGAGCGGTTGGGACAGGTGCCCGCCGATGCTCCAACCGTACCGCTACAACGAGACCTGGCTGCCACACAGCGACGCTTGCGCCTCAAGCCCGATTCCAGCCCCAACCGACTCGATTTGGACCTGCGCAAGCCCAACGGTCTGGCCCGTAGTCACCTGCTCCATCGGCTGAATCTGTTGGGCATTCCGTGGGGACGAATGGAGCGGGTGAGGGGACAGCTTGGCACCTTCCACGAAATCTGGGCCTTGCAGTGGGAACCGGCCTTTGCCGTCGCCGTGATCGAAAAAGCGGTCTGGGGCAACACTCTGGTTGCCGCCGCCGCCGCCTTTGCCCGTCACCTGGCCGACCAGGCCCCCGACCTGGCGAGCATCACGGCCTTGCTGGAACAGGTGCTGCTGGCCGACCTGCCGGGTGCGGTGGAGCATGTGGTGAGCTGCCTACAGGCTCACACGGCTCTGACCGGAGACGTGGCCGGTTTGATGGAGGCCCTACCGCCATTGGCCCGCACTGTCCGCTACGGCAGCGTCCGGCAGGACGCCAGGGTTGCCGAGCTGGACCTCGCCGGGATAGCGACCGTGGTGGATGGTCTGGCAACCCGCATTTGCATTGGTCTGCCTCTTGCCTGTGCTTCGCTGGACGACGATGCTGCCCGGCAGATGCTCGAGCGGGTGGAAGCCGTGCACACCGGCCTGCGCTTGCTCCAAAGGCCGGCTTTATTGGAACAATGGCAACGCACTTTGCAGCAACTGGCCGACCAGCAGGGACTCCACGGGCTACTGGCCGGTCGTTGCTGTCGTTTCCTGTACGATCAGGCTGCCTTTTCCTCCGAGGAGGTGGCCCGCAGGCTCCGGTTGGTCATTTCCCCCGCCAACGACCCGGCTCAGGCCGCTGCCTGGCTGGAAGGATTTTTGCATAGGAGTGGTCTCTTGCTCCTGCACGACGACGCGCTGTGGGCGATTCTGGACGAATGGGTGGCGGCCCTCCCCGCCGCGTCTTTCGAGGCCGTCCTGCCGTTGCTGCGACGTACTTTCTCCGCCTTCCCGGCTCCAGAACGCCGCCAGATGGGAGAGCGGGTGCGACGGGGCACGCTCACCCCTTCCATCGTTGCCGATTTCAGTACCGACGTAGACACCGCCCGCGCCGACGCCGCGCTGCCGCTGCTATCGCAACTGCTGGGCCTGGAAATGCCCGGAGAGGAGTAAGGGAATGGCTTTGTCTCCTGAACAGGAACGCCTCCGTCGCTGGCGATTGATCCTGGGCGGCGGCGAAGCGGACGGTACCGCTCTGACTATCTCCGGTGACGATCTGGCGATTGATCGCGTGCTGGCTGCTCTCTATGAGAGCGACCGACGAGGAGGATTGTCCAGCTCTGCCCCCAGCGTGGCCCGCTGGCTGGGTGACATCCGCACTTATTTCCCTGCCTCGGTCGTCCAGGTGATGCAGCGGGATGCCCTGGAACGGTTGGATCTCGAGCAACTTCTCTTGGAACCCGAACTGCTGAAGCTGGTTGAGCCGGACGTGCATCTGGTCGCCACCCTGTTAGCACTGAGAGACGCTTTGCCCGGCAAGACCCGCGAGACGGCCCGGTTGGTAGTGCGGAAGGTCGTCCAAGAACTGGAACGGCGTCTGGCCGAACCTATGCGCCAGGCAGTGCGGGGTAGTCTGGACAGGACGGCCCGTAACCGGCGGCCCCGTTATCACGAGATTGATTGGCCCCGCACCATCCGTGCCAATCTGCGCCATTACCAACCGGAATACCACACCATCATCCCGGTGCGGCAATTTGGCTGCGGACACAGGCGGGCGGCGTTGCGTCATATCATCTTGTGCGTGGATCAGAGCGGTTCAATGGCTACTTCAGTCGTCTACGCCGGCATCTTTGGGGCCGTGCTGGCTTCTCTGCACTCTACCCGCACCCACGTGGTGGTCTTTGATACCTCCGTGGTGGACCTGAGCGGTTTGCTCGACGATCCGGTGGATATTCTGTTCGGCACCCGGTTGGGCGGCGGCACCGACATCAACCGGGCATTGACTTACTGTCAGGGGCTGATTGAGCATCCCCAGGACACGATATTGGTGCTCCTGAGTGACCTGTACGAGGGTGGCAATGAGGATGAGATGGTCCGGCGGGCCAAGAGCCTGGTAAACGCAGGGGTGCAGGTCATCGCCCTGCTGGCTCTGAACGATGATGGAGCGCCGGTCTACAGTCACGCAGTGGCGGCTAGATTGGCTGCTCTGGGCATCCCGACATTCGCCTGCACCCCTGACATGTTCCCCGAGCTGATGGCTGCGGCCATCCAGCGTCAGGATTTGAACGCCTGGACTGCTGACCGGGGCATCAGCGTTGTTCGCTGACCGTGTGTTTTGACCATCTCAATAGCACCGTGCTATCTACGACTACTGCCGAGTCTCCCACCACTCCATCCACCAGTCGAGCTCCTTGCAACAGCCCTGTCCCGTGATGTCCCCTAGTGCTATGCTGGCAGCGATACGAACTTTTCTGTTGTCATCCTCCAGAATCTGGATGAGAGATGGAATGGCCTCCCTGGCTCCTGGCCCGATTTGCCCCAGTGCCAGAGCAGCGGACTTGCGCACACTGACGTTCTCACTCTTTAAGGCTTGGACAAGCGAGGGTACAGCTTCTGGGCCGATCTGCCCCAGCGCCCAGGTGGCAGCTTTGCGTGTCATTCTGTCTTCATCTCCCAAAGCGCGGATGAGGGCAGAAATGGTATCTGTCTTGCGGAGTCGCGGGCAGGGGGTGGCGTTCGAGTGTCTCGACGTGGGTGTGGGGCGGGCTAACGAATCACCACGACGATGAAATCGGTGTACGGGCCAGGTGACTTGGCAAATTCACCGTCGAGCCTGCGGGAAGGTGAGCAGCCACCTTATTTTTTCAAATAGTCACGCAGTTTGCGGGCGCGGGCAGGGTGGCGCAAGCGGCTGAGCGCCTGTGCTTCTATCTGGCGCACTCGCTCGCGTGTGACCCCTAGCTTTTTGCCAACTTCCTCGAGGGTATAAGTTTCGCCATCCACCAGGCCGTAGCGTAGTTGCAGGATACGCACTTCCCGGGGCGGGAGGTCTTGGAGTGTGTTGCGTAGCAGATCGCGCAACATCGAAGAGGTGACTTTTTCGTCGGGAGCGTCGCTATCCTCATCCTTGATGAAATCTCCCAACTCGCTGTTCCCTTCGTCGTCGGTGGGCATTTCGAGTGAAAGTGGGCGGCGGGCCACTCTCAACATCTCCTCGGCCTTGCGGGTAGGGATCTCCATCGCTTCGGCCAACTCGGCCGACGTTGGCGACCGGCCCAAATCCTGAGTCAACCGGTGAGAGATACGCAGCAATTTGTTGATCTGATCCCCCATGTGAACCGGGACGCGGATGGTGCGGCTCTGATCGGCGATTGCCCGGGTGACGGCCTGCCGGATCCACCAGGTGGCATAAGTGGAAAACTTGTTCCCCAGTTTGTAGTTGAATTTGTTGGCAGCGCGTATCAGCCCGATGTTTCCCTCCTGAATCAGGTCGAGGAAAGGAACGCCGCGTCCAATGTATCTCTTGGCTACACTGATGACCAGGCGCGAGTTGGCTCGGATGAGGTGTTCTCGAGCGTTCACCCCGTCTTGCACAACCGACATAAACCTGGCCCGCTTTTCGGGGTCGAGACCGTCCCGGTTCAGTTTTTCTTTGGCTTCCAGTCCGGCCTCCATGCGCTTTGCCAGCATAACTTCTTCCTCGGCAGTGAGGAGCGGCACCCGGCCAATTTCCTTGAGATAGAGGCCAATCGTGTCGTCTATCGCTATCGTGTCAAAGTATGCTTGTTGAACTGCTGTTACATTTGTTTGGTCAGGTTCCTCTATGATCGTTTCTCCCTCTTGTTCCTTTCTTTCCTCTATCTCTGCCAATGAGCCTACGTCAACGCCGCTCTCTATGAGCGCCGTCATAATGTCTTCCAGCTTTTCGATGTTCTCTTCGGCTTTGGGAAA